>CAYLKS010000029.1:0-37201 GCA_964384205.1 uncultured bacterium
TTTTGGTGATAGAAGAAAAGCAATGTTAGAAGATATTGCTATTTTAACAGGTGGTCAGGTAATTAGTGAAGAATTAGGATTTAAATTAGAAAATGCAACAATTGAACATTTAGGTAGGGCAAAGAAGATTAAAGTTGATAAAGAAAATACAACTATAGTAAATGGTGCTGGTTCAGAAGAAAAAATTAAGGGAAGAGTTGCTCAAATTAGAACAGAAATTGAAAATACAACATCAGATTATGATAGAGAAAAATTACAAGAAAGATTAGCAAAATTAGTTGGTGGTGTTGCTGTTATCAGAATTGGTGCTGCAACAGAAACTGAGATGAAAGAGAAGAAAGCAAGAGTAGAAGATGCATTACATGCTACAAGAGCGGCTGTTGAAGAAGGTATTGTACCTGGTGGTGGAATCGCATTATTAAGAGCAAGAAAAGTTTTGGATGATTTAAAATTAGAAGGTGATGAAGCTATTGGGTTAAATATTTTATATAGAGCATTAGAAGAGCCTTTAAGACAGATTGCTAATAATGCGGGATTCGAGGGTTCAATCGTTGTTCAGAAAGTTCTTGAAAAAGACGAAGCTAATTACGGTTTTAATGCGGCTACCGGTGAATATCAAGATTTGGTTGAAAACGGTGTTATTGATCCTACAAAAGTTACAAGAACTGCTTTAGAAAATGCTGCAAGTATTTCAGGTTTGATGTTGACAACTGAATGCTTGATTGTAGAAAAGAAAGAAGAAGAAGAAAAAACACCTGGAATGCCTGCTAATCCATATGGTGGTGGAATGTATTAATCAGTTAGAATATTTACAAAATAAAAAGCTCTGCAATTTTTTGCAGAGCTTTTTTATTTTAACAGAAATGAGTTAATGAATTTTTTATTATTAAAAGATTGTATTTACTTGATTTAATGATATATACTTCGCGGGTATGGTAATAAAAATATTTTATATTGACAATTTTTGATAAAAAGATTATAATTATTCAAAAAGGAAATTAAAAATGAGAAACTTATTATTTTTAATACTTTTTGCAGTTATTGTTAGTTGTTCTTCGCAAAAACAGAATAATAAACAAATATTATTTGTAAGTATACTTCCTGAAAAATACTTTGTTGAACAGATTGCTGATACTATGTTTGATATTAATGTAATGGTTGAAAAGGGCAAGAATCCTGCTATTTATGAACCAACTCCAATGCAGATGAAAAAATTATCAAAAGCAAAAGCTTTTTTTACAATTGGTGCTCCATATGAAAAAAAATGGATTCCAAAGTTACAAAAAATATATCCAGATTTAAAGATAATAAAAATTGATTCTGGAATAGAAAAGATACCGATGGAAAATCCTTTTGATATTAAAACAGATTCAATTTTAAATTTAGATCCACATATTTGGCTTGCCCCTGAACTGGTAAAAATTCAGATAAAAAATATTTATAATACATTAGTTCAGATATCACCTCGGAATAAAGATTTTTTTGATAAGAATTATAGAGATTTTATTGAAAAAATAGATTCTTTACAAAGATATATAAATGAGAGATTAGCTAATATTAAAAATAGGAGTTTTATTGTATTTCATCCTTCATGGGGATATTTTGCAAAAGAATTTAATCTTAAGCAAATACCAGTTGAAATTGAAGGGAAAAGTCCAAGTGCAAAGGAATTGGGTAATATAATAAATTTTGCTAAACAACATAAACTCCATACCATATTAATTGCACCTCAATTTAGTAAAAAAGAATTGCAAATAATTGCAAAACAAATCGACGGAAAAATTGTTGAAGCAGATCCTTTAGCTTATAATTGGTTACAAAATTTAAAAAATATAGCTGACAAATTATCAGATGAATAACAGTAAAAATATTTTAAAAATAGAAAATCTTAATTTTTCTTATAAAAATAAAAAAATTCTGGAAAATATAAATTTAGAAATCAATGAAGGTGATTTTATGGCATTGCTTGGCCCAAATGGAGGAGGTAAAACTACATTAATAAAACTTATATTGGGACTTTTAAAACCTGATAGTGGCACTATAAAATTATTTAATGATGATATAAAGAAGAATATAAAGAGAGTTAGTTTTGTGCCTCAGATAAATGAAATTAAAACAGATTTTCCGATTAGAGCTATAGATGTAGTTTTAATGGGGCGTTTAAGATTTAAGGGATTTTTTAAAAAATATAATAAAGAAGATTATGAGTTAGTCCAGAATATGCTTGATAAATTAGGGTTAGCTAATTTTGCTTATTCTAATATAAGTAAATTATCAGGTGGTCAGTTACAAAGAATATTTGTTGCAAGAGCATTAGTATCTAATGCAGAATTTTTAATTTTAGATGAGCCAACGTCAAATGTTGATTCACAAAATGAGAAAAATATTATTGATTTACTTTACCATTTAAAGGAACTTAAGGCTGTTCTTATTGTTACCCATGATGTAGGAGTTGTTGCTAATGTTATCAATAAAGTAGCATGCCTGAATAAGAATCTTATTTCCCATGACGAACCATATTTGACGAAAGATATGATAGAAAAGACATATCATTGTCCAATCGAGCTTATTGGTCATGGATTACCTCACCGTGTATTCAAGGAGCATGATTTAAATGAGTAATCTTATATCGCTTGAGTTTTTTCAAAATGCAATAATAGCAGGAATTTTAATCTCAATAATAAGCGGCATAATTGGAACTTTTATTGTAACTAATAAATTATCAGGTATGACCGGTGGAATTGCTCATTCCACTTATGGAGGACTTGGTATAGCTGTATTTTTAGGAATAAATCCTATATATGGAGCTTTTATATTTAGTATATTAACAAGTATGATATTAGTGTATCTGTCATTGAAAGAATATTCAAGAATAGATTCAATTGTAAATATTTTATGGGCATTTGGCATGGCGATTGGAATAATTTTTATAGATTTAACTCCTGGCTATGTTGTTAATATTACCAGTTTTTTATTTGGTTCTATTTTAAGTATTACTAAAACAAATTTAATAGCTATTTTAATATTAGATATTCTTGTTGCTCTCTTTACAGGTTTATTTTTCAACCAGTTGATTGCAATTTCTTTTGATAGAAGTTTTTCGAAGATATCAGGGGTAAATGCTAATTTATTTTTTACAATTTTGATGTTATTTATATCGATTTCAATTGTTTTTTTAATTCAGTTAGTAGGCTTAATTTTAGTTCTTGCTTTACTTACCATTCCTGTATTAATTGCAGAAAAATTTTCAAATAATATAAAAGTAATAATTTTATTATCAATAGCTATTTCTTTATTTTTTAATATTAGTGGGTTATTATTATCAATATATTTAAATTTAACAGCTGGAGCAGTTATAATATTAATCGCTATTATAATTTATTTTTATATTTTTCTAATAAAACAATAAAAGCTCTAACCAATTGATAAAAAATCTATTTTATTTTTATATTTTTCTAATAAAACTTTCCTTAAATTTTCATGTTCTGGCAATAATAATTGAGGGTCTTTGTTAATGATTTTTTTTGAATAGAAATCTGCTTTATCTAATAAATCAGGCATTGATAAAATTTCCATGAATTTTATATTAGGCAATCCGGCTTGGAGGGTTCCTAAAATATTGCCGGGACCTCTTATTTCCATATCAATTTCTGCAATTTTAAATCCACTGGAATATTCTGTCATAGCTTTTAATCTTTTTTTTCCATCTTCTGTAATTTTGTCAGATGATACTAAAAAACAATAAGATTTTTTGTTACTTCTGCCAACTCTTCCTCTTAATTGATGTAGTTGGGCAAGTCCAAATCGTTCAGCATGTTCGATAACAATTACAGTAGCATCTGGCACATCAACGCCTACTTCAATAACAGTTGTGGATACTAAAATTTGTATTTCCTTTCTTTTAAAGGCATTCATGATATTATTTTTTTGATCAATTTTTAGTTTACCATGGAGAAGCCCAACTTTATATTTGGAGAAAATATTTGAAATTTCGAGATAGGCATTTTCACAAGCTTTTAGATCCATTTTTTCGGATTCTTCTATTATCGGATACACAAAATATATTTGGTTACCAGATTTTAATTCTTTGAATACAAATTTATAGACTAAATCTATTTTTGATTGAGGATACCATATTGTTTCTACTTTTTGTCTTCCTGGAGGCAATTGTTTTATTATTGAAACATTTAAATCACTATATAATGTCATTGCAAGAGTTCTTGGAATAGGTGTTGCTGTCATAATTAAAATATCCGGTTTAGGAGTTGTAGCTTGTAATTTTCCTCTTTGTAAGACACCGAATCTATGTTGTTCATCGATAGCAGCCAGGCCTAAATTTGTAAATTTCACGCCCTCTTGAATAATGGCATGAGTACCTACAACTATTAAAGGAGTTTCCTTAGCTATTTTATTATATACTTCTTCTTTTGCTTTTGGCTTTAAAGAACCTGTTAATAAAACTGGCTTTATATTTAGATTTTTTAAATATTCTTTAATATTGAGAAAATGTTGTTCCGCTAAGATTTCGGTCGGTGCCATTAATACTGATTGATAGTCGTTTTCATAAGCGAAAAGCATTGATATTAAGGCTATAATTGTTTTGCCCGAGCCTACATCACCTTGAAGTAATCTATTCATTTGATAAGGAGATTTCATGTCATTATATATATCTTTTATCACCTGTTTTTGATCTTTTGTGAGTTCAAATGGCAAACTATTAACAAATTTTCTCAATAATCCTTTGGATTCTTTAAATGCAATCCCTTTTTGTTTATGTGTTGTTTCATATTTTAAATTTAATATTAGCTTTAATAAAAATGCTTCTTGAAAATAGAATCTATATTTTGCTTTTTTTATTTCTTCTTCTGTGTTTGGGAAGTGAATTTGTTTAAATGCTTCTTTTATATTTAGTAAATTAAGGCTTGAAATTATATTTTTAGGTAAAATTTCATTGAATTTAAGAGTTTTTTGATTGAGAATAAATTTTATGCTTTTTCTAATGAAATTTTGGGAGATGTAAGCTTTTTCTAATTCTTGCGAATATGGATATATGGGAACTATAGTTGCAATTTCGTTTATATCATCTTTTTCTGTGATAATTTGGTATTCTGGATGGATAATTTGTTTGCCTTTATAAAATGTGACTTTTCCAGTAACAAACAATGTCATTCCTGTTTTGAAAATTTTTTCAAAAAAAGATAATTTATTAAAGAAAATGCAGTTAACAATTCCTGTATGATCGAATAAAGTGACCACCAGACGTTGTTTATTATATGTTATTTTTTTGACTGAATATATTTTTCCAATGAAATTAGCCTCTGAATTTACCTTCAGTAAGCTTATAGGTAAAATATTTTGTTTATTTATATATTTCCTTGGGAAGTAATATAATAGATCTTCAATAGTATTGATGCCGATTTTTTTAAAAGCTTTAGCTCTTTTGTTTTTAATATATTTAATTTCTGAAATATCTGATTTCAAAGAGATCATATAATAGTATTTGTCGGGATTACAGTATTTTTAGGTATTATTACAATGTAATCTCTTATATAGTATAAATCAGAATCATAATCTTTTATATTATTTTTATTAATTATTTTTACATTTCTTTGAATCCAGACATTTTTATCAATAATAGCATTTTTAATTATAACATTTTTGCCAATTCCAATTTTGGGATGATATCTTTTATTTACAAATAGATTTTGAATTTTTTCAGGATATTTATCAATTCCCATTATTATTGCATTTTCAATAATAGTATTCTCACAGATGATAGATCGTAATCCTATAACACTATTTTTTATAACACTATCTTTAGCAACTGAACCTTCTGTTATTAGGGCAGAATCTACATGAGTATTGATAAGTTTTGCTGGAGGTAAATGCCTTACATTTGTATATAATGGTTGGCTCATATTGTATAATGAGAAGTCTGTAGCAATTTTTGTTAGATTAAGATTTTCGTGATAAAAACTTTTTATTGTTCCAATATCATTCCAGTATCCTTTGAAAATATAGCCAAATACTTTATATTTATTTAAAGTGTCTGGTATTATGTCGTGACCAAAATCTGTTTTATTTGTATTGTACAAAACTTCTTTTAAAATTTTAAAATTAAATAAATAAATTCCCATTGATGCTAAAAATGGTTTTTTAGAATCTATGGGGAAACTGCTTAAGTTTTTAAGTTCATTTTTCGAAGGTTTTTCTTTAAAAGTAGTAATCCTTCCTTCTTGATTAAGTTGCATTATACCAAATGAATGAGCATCTTCTTCACTGACAGGTAGGGTACATATAGTAATATCTGCTTTATTTTTTTTATGAAAATTTAGTAATTCTTCAAAGTCCATTTTATACAATTGGTCCCCGGATAGTATTAAAACATATTTAGCATTTGAATCTTCGATATGAACAATTGATTGTCTTACTGCATCAGCTGTTCCCTGAAACCATTCAGTGTTTTCATAAGTTTGTTCAGCTGCAATTAAAGAAACAAAACGTTTAGAGAAGCTATCAAATTGATATGTTAAATTTAAATGTCGGTTTAATGATTCAGAATTAAATTGAGTTAATACATATATTTTTTGAACTCCTGAATTTATACAATTAGAAATAGGTACATCTATTAATCTATATTTGCCACCAAATGGTACTGCTGGTTTTGAGCGGTTTTTTGTTAATGGAAATAGTCTTGTTCCTTTTCCTCCTCCTAAAATAACAGCAGCCACGTCTTTAATCATATTTACCTCCTTTTGGAATGTGCTATTTTAATAATAATATTAATAAACTAAATTTCAAAATAAAAAATTTAAAATTAATTTATTATATAAAGATATTTTATTTTGTAAGTATATATTTTTATAAATTTTTTGTATAGATTAAATTAAAAAAATATTTTATTAATGAGAAGAAATGTTATAAATAAAAAAGCCGACAAAAATATATTTTGTCGGCTCTGGAATATTATATTTTTGCTAATTTAATTTAAAATAAAAGCAATAATCATCACTATTATAGTAAGTATCATAAAAATTATTGTCAGAGGAGATATTCTTGTTTTTTCAGCAATCATAGCCTTAACGTGTTCTCTATGCTGTTGTATAGTATCTTCTATTGTAACAACCCCTTCAGGTTTATAGATAACTTTAAAAATTTTAATCTTTGGAGATTTTTTAATATAGGTTGAATCATCTAATTGATAATAATTTGCACCTATTGCTACAAATTTATATTTACCTGGTTGTAAGTATCCTCTTCTTCTCCTTAAATTATAGCTCTTATATATTCTAACTTTTTTTGGAACTTCGAGCCAGTTTTGTTTATAGATTTCTTCTTTAGCTAAAGTTTTATTTGATACTATAAAGGTATAAATTAAAATAAATCCTAAAAGTATTTTTTTCATTTATTTCCTCCTTGGTTTTTTGCTAATCTATAATAAGAATAAAATGTAGCTTTTGTCAAGGAAATATTTTAGAATAAATAAATATAACTTGACTTTCAATATTATTTTTTATATTTTTTTATCTAATGAAAAAAAGTAAAAATTTAAAAAAAGAATATGAAAAAAAAAATTCCAATATAGAAAATTTATTAGTTAGGGCAAGAATTAGTTATCAAAATAAGAAGTATTTAATAGCATTGCAAGATGTTTATAAAATTTTGCATATTGAACCTGATAATATAGCGGCGTTATCATTACTACGAGATATTTATCTTGATAGTGACAGGTATAAAGAAGCTAAGCAAGTGTCAGATAGACTGGTGCAAATTGATGAATCCTTTGATAGTTTATTAAAACATGGGAGGATTTTAATTTTTTTTGGTTTTTTACCAGAAGCATTGGAATATTTACAGAAGGCTGAAACATTAGATTCCAGTAATCCGGAATTACTTTTTTCTATGGGATTTGTTTTATTAAATCTTAATGAAACAGATAGAGCTTTAAAATATTTAATGCAATTGTGGGAGAGAGGTATTTATTTTAAAGGGTTAGGGCTTTTTATTGGGGAGATATTATATGAAAAATTTAAAATAGAAGATGCTATTTTAGTTTTAGAACGCAGTTTGCAATATGAAGAAGATAATCTTGATATTATTGGTTTATTAGGGGATTGCCATTTACAATTGTCACATTGGTCATCTGCTTTATGGTATTATAAGCTTGTGGAAAAGATAAGAACAAATGATTATAAATTAATGAGATCTATTGGATGGGTCCTTTGTAATATGAATAGTTATACAGAAGGCATAAGATATTTGAAAAAAGCTATTAGTATAAATCCTGATTATATAGAGGGTTTTATAACATTAGCTATTGTTTATTTGAATTTAAATAAGCAAAAGCTTGCGTATGATTTGATTAAAAAAGTTAGGGAAAAAGATCCAGATAATGAATTTGTTAAGAAATATATTAGATTATTTGATGATAAAAAAGAATAGTGTAATTTTTTTTATATTTTTTTCTTTGTATTCTTTATCGTTAGCGGATTTAGTAAAAATGAAAGTAGTAGAAAGTAGGATGATAGGTATTAAAGTTTATGGAAAACATCATGTTTTATTACCAGGGTATTTGTGGAAAAGTTTAGCGGATAAAGAATATGTTATTTATTATCTTGATAATGATGAAGTTTCAATTACAGATAAAACAACAGGAAAAGTTTTTTTTATAAAGGATAGACAGAATTTTGATTTTTTTCTTGATGATAAGGATTCTTATTTTGTTATTGAAAAACAAGCCTTTGTTGGGCATTTGTTGTTTAAAATAGGGAATAAGACTATAACTGTAATTAATAATTTATCTCTTAGAGATTATTTGTATGGGGTTGTTACTGCTGAGATTGGTGATAATCTTGGGAAGAAGGATTTGGAGGCAGCTAAAGCGCAAGCAGTTATAGCGAGAACTTATTATTTATATCAAAAGAGTAAATATTTTGGAGACTATATTATTGAGAATAGTAGTAAAAATCAAAATTATTTATATAAACGTAAATATTCGAAATATGTGATGGATGCTGTTAATTCTACATCGGATGAGGTACTTTTTTACAAAAATGAGTTAGTTATGGCGGTTTATTCTGCAGATTGTGGTGGTTATCTTGCATCATCTGAAGAAGTTTGGAGTAAAGAAATTCCGTATCTTAAAGCTAAATGGGATGGATTGGATTTTTATTCTGAGAATTGTTTGCACAATAAAAAACATTTTTATAAATTGAAATTTTCGGTTAATGAACTTGAGAATATTTTAAAGAAAAATTTATTTAATAGTCCCAAGGAACAGTTTCGTACTATTTATATAAAAAGTAGGACGTCGAGCGGTAGAGTAGATTCTTTAATTATTTATTCAAATTTAAAAAAATATATTGTAGAAAAAGAGAAAATTAGATATATTTTTAAGAGCAGGAGAGTGAAAACAGGATTGCCGTCAAGGTTATTTTCAATTTATTATATTTATGATGATAATAAATTATCGCATGTAGTTTTTGCAGGTACAGGTTATGGACATGGAGTTGGATTATGTCAGCATGGTGCTTTATTTTTAAGCGAACAAGGTTTTGATTATAAGAGTATTTTATCTTTTTATTATCCAGGTACCACTCTGAGAAAAATTTTTAAAGGAAAAAGAAAATGAGAAAAATATTTTCTTTAGTTTTGGGAGTTTTTATATTGTTTGTATTTGTAAATTTGGGTTGCTCTAAAAAAGTAGAAAAAAAAGATGAGTTAATTAATTTACAACCGCCAACAGTTCCTGTTGATACTGTAAAACAAGAACCTACTCTTGATTTGAATGAAGTTAAAGAAGATACTATTGTTAAAGAAGGCTCTGTTGAAAAGGTAGAAAATACAATAACAGGAGAAATTGAGTCTCCAAAAGTTCCAGAGCAGATTGTAACAGTATATAGGGTTCAAATTCATGCTTTTCAGGATGAACAGTCAGCGACAATTGCTAAGAAAAAAGCAGAAGAGATTTTAAATACAAAAGTTTATATGGACTATATAAATGGATGGTATAAATTAAGAGTCGGTGAATTTATGAATAAGCTTGAAGCAGAAGACTATAGAGAATTATTAACTAAGAAAGGCTATAAAGATGCCTGGGTTGTTGAATGTAAGGTGAAAAAATAAAAAATTGTATGGAGGATTCTGATATATGCAAGATATTCCTAAAAAGTATGATCCGTCTAAAGTCGAAAGAAAATGGTATGAATATTGGGAAAAGCACAAACTATTTCATGCAGAAGTAGATGAAACTAAAAAACCGTTTACTATTGTAATACCGCCTCCAAATGTTACAGGTGTATTACATATGGGGCATATTTTAAATAATACGTTACAGGATATTTTGATTCGCTGGAAAAAAATGCAAGGGTATAATGCAGAATGGCTACCTGGTACCGATCATGCTGCAATTGCCACCCAAAATGTTTTGGAAAAGAAATTGAAAAAAGAGGGTAAAACTAAAGAAGATTTGGGAAAAGAAAAGTTTATTGAACTATTCTGGGATTGGAAAGAGCATTCAGGAGGCACTATTATAAAGCAGTTGAAATACCTTGGTGCAGCTTGTGATTGGGATAGAGAAGCCTTCACCATGGATGAAAATCTTACAAGAGCTGTGCAAGAAGTTTTTATCAGACTTTATAAAAAAGGACTTATTTATAGAGGAAAATATATAATTAATTGGTGTCCAAGATGTCATACTGCATTAAGTGATGATGAAACAGAATATAAAGATAAAAAATCACATCTGTGGTATATTCGATATCCATTTGTAGATGAGCCTGATAAGTATATTGTCGTTGCTACAACAAGGCCTGAAACTATGCTTGGTGATACTGCTGTTGCAGTTAATCCAAAGGACGAGCGGTATAGTAAATATATTGGTAGGAAATTGCGATTACCCTATATTAATAGGGAAATTCCTATTATTGCTGACACATTGGTTGATCCAGAATTTGGTACAGGTTGTGTAAAAGTTACACCTGCACATGATCCCAATGATTTTGAAATGGGAAATAGGCATAATCTTGAAAGGGTTGTGGTAATTAACACTCATGGTGTAATGAATGAAAATGCAGGAGATTTTAGAGGCCTTGATAGATTTGAAGCTCGAAAGAAATTAGTGGAATGGCTAAAAGAAAATGGTTTTCTTGAGAAAATAGAAGATTATGAGCATAGTGTCGGCCATTGTTATAGATGTGATACTGTAATTGAACCGTATCTTTCGGAACAATGGTTTGTTAAAATGGAACCGATTGCAAAGCCTGCTATTAAAGCTATAGAAAATGATGAGATTAGATTTTTTCCTAATAGATGGAAGAAAGTTGCCTTAAATTGGTTGTATAATATCAGGGATTGGTGTATTTCGAGACAGATTTGGTTGGGACATAAGATACCAATTTGGTATTGTGAAAATGGCCATGTTCAAGCTTCTATTGATGAACCGAGCTTTTGTCCAGAATGTGATTCAAAAAAATTTACTCAGGATCAGGATGTTCTGGATACATGGTTTTCATCATGGTTATGGCCTTTTTCTACATTTGGTTGGCCTGAGAAGACAAAGGAATTGGAATATTTCTATCCAACAGATACTCTTGTTACAGATCCGGGAATTTTGTTTTTCTGGGTAGTAAGAATGATTATTGCAGGTTTTGAATTTATGGGTAAAAAACCTTTTACAGATGTGCATTTGCATGGCGTTGTTTGTGATGAACTTGGTCGTAAAATGAGTAAATCCCTTGGTAATTCACCTGATCCATTAGAATTGATCGCTAAATATTCCGCAGATGCAGTTAGATTTTCTATTATTTTTTCTACTCCTCCCGGACAGAATACTTTATTTTCTGAAAAACAAACTGAAATGGGTAGAAATTTTACAAATAAAATCTGGAATGCTTTTAGATTACTTCTAATGAATGTGGAACATTTTGATATTAGTAATTTTAATTTAGATTTTAAAAAATTTTCATTGGCTGATAAGTGGATTCTTCATAAACTAAACCAAACAACTAAAGAAATAAATTATTATTTAAAAGAATATAAATTCAATGAAGCAGAACATTCTATCTATGATTTTATATGGAAAAGTTATTGTGATTGGTATCTTGAAATTGCAAAACAAAGATGGTATAAGCCAGAATCAGAATATGATGCCAATCTTGCAAGATATTTAGCAATTTTCGTACTATACAATTCTATTAAACTGCTACATCCTTTTATGCCATTTTTAACTGAACAAATATGGCAAATTTTAAAAGAAAAGCATTTATTGCCAGAAGGAGTTAATTTGGCTTCTATTATGGTTGATTCTTATCCTCAATTTGATGATAAATTTGTATTTGAAACTGCTGTAGAACAAATGAATTTACTTATAAATACTATAATTCAAATTAGAAATATTAGAGCAGAAAAAAATATTAAGCCTAAAGATACAGTGAATGTGATTTTTGAAGAGCATGTACCTCTTTTCGATAAAAATCAAAAAATTATTAAAAATTTAGCAAAAGTTGGTGAGATTAGATTTAATGAGGAATTAAAGGAACAGGCAGCAGTAGGGATTGTAGATACATACAAATTTTTTATTCCTCTTGCTGGCTTGGTCGATACTGCAGAAGAAAAAGAAAAACTACAAAAGGAGATTCAAAAGTTAGAATCTTATTTGACTGTTTTAAATAAAAAATTACATAATGAAAATTTCTTGTCTAAAGCTCCTGAACATGTTGTGGAACAGGAAAGAAAACGTTTTAAGGAATTATCTGATAAGTTAAAAGCTTTAAAGGAATCTTTAGAAGAATTATCTTAATTTTTTTTATAATATAAAATACGAAATTGGGAGATGTTTTTTCATCTCCCTATTTTTTTTAACAATACTTGACAAATTGATAAAAATTCTTACATTATAAATAAAAGATTATTTAATATGAAATGTAGAGTTTGTATTTTTTTGATTATTATATCTTTAAAATGTTTAGATGCTGATATATTAAAATTTGACAAAAAATTAAAAGTTAGGCGATGGAGAATATCAACTACTTTTGGCTTTATTGGAGAAGGAGTTTCTCGTGAGTTTGAAGAAAAGATGAATTATTATGGATTTAATGAAATATCTCCTAAAGTTCTTTTTTGGGGACCGACTTCTCACCCTTTTACTGCAGATAGAGTATCATTAGATTTTACTATATCATTTACAATAAACAAGAATTATTCGTTAGCATTATATTTTTTTTATAGTCAGTTTAGGACATCTGGTTATCATAAATTACCTACAGAGATCTATTTTGATATTAATTATAAGGTAAGGATTTTTTCTTTACTTTATATTGTTGGTCCTTTAAAATTTATACAGTTTGGAATTGGACCGGGAGTTGCCAAATTAAAAATGACAACTGATAAAATTTTGAATTACCATTATGTAGAAACTAAAATTAGACCTTCGATTGTGATTCAAACGTCAATATATGTGCCTTATAAAACAAGATTTTTTATAAAAATTACAGGGAATTCAGGAGTTTTATTAAATGAAAAATTTGGTCCTATTATTGCTTATAAGTATTATGATTTTTCTGAGGGAATATTGACCCCTGTTAAAGTTAATCCGTCTTTTTTTTATTTTGGTATCGGGTTTGGCTTTTTTTTCTAAGGATAAAATATGAACTTTATTAAAGTAATATTTGTTTGTATTTATTTTTTGCTGGCTTGTGATGAAAAAAAATTAATATATGAGGAGGAGTATATTCCCGAATTGGATGAAGATATTCCCTATGAAGAGTTAGGTAGTGGTAAAATTTTGTTTGAAAGAATTTCAGAATATGGTAAGTATGATTGTCTTTATTTGATAGATATTGATAAAAACTTGTATTATCCAATTAAAATTTTTGGAAATTGGGCGTATGAGTTTTCTTTATCTCCTGATGGAAGTAAAATTTTATTTCAAATAGGGACTAATATTTTTGTTATGAATAATGATGGTTCAGGATTAAAACAGCTTACTAAATTATATGGTTATTTACATCCAGTATGGCATCGAAATTCTAATAAGATTTATTTTATAAAAGAGCAAAAATTATATTTGTTAAGTATAGATGATGAAGAGGGTAATAAAAGATATGTAACTAATTTTGCATATTATGACGGATTGGGAAGTTTTATAGGGTATTTAGTTCCTTTGGGAGATTATATAGCTCTTTCATCAAAGGAGGAAATAGTTTTCCCTCTTAATAATCCTCCTTCTCCTCTTAGTAAGGGAATTTATATTCTGGATCAAAATCATTATAAGATAAATTTATTATATTCTTCAGATAGTGTTGATTTTTTTGCTTCTCCCAAATTTTCACCTGTTGATGATAATAAAATTGTATTTAAAGGAATAAAAGTAGATAGTAATAGAGCAATAAATTCGCTTTTTATATTTTTATTAAGCATGGAAAATGAAAATATTGATGTTATTTTTAAAAGAGATGTTAATTGTTCGGCATTATGGCATGATTATAGCCGTTGGTCTGAATATCTTGATTTTTCACCTGATGGGAATAAAATTATTTTTAATATAAATGAGAATGATTTTGAATCTCATATATATGTAATTGATATAAATAGCTTGAGTGTATTCCAGATGACTAATAAAAAAAGGGTTAGTGATAGACATATTTCATGGTCAAATTAAACTTAGTAAATGGGAATGGAATAGATATAGTATCCCTTCTTTTTTCTCATTCATTTTATTAGGTATTCTCTTAGGGCGCCTGCTTCTATCTTTTAATCCTTCTTCTCCTTGCAAAAGGTATTTTTTTACCCATTTACGTACTGTTTTTACTGTTGTATTGAATTGCCTTGCTGCTGGCTTTTTTATAATTTAATGCATATTCAACTAATTTTTTTCTAATCGGTAAAATTCCCTTTACTTTTTTTAAAATTGTATTAAAGATAGATGTTTGTTGGGTCGTGGATTCCTCCTTGTTTTTTTTTGGTTTATTTTTTTTTAAATTATAAATACAATTTTTTTTTAATTCAATAGGGGAGTATGTCTCATTTTTTACCACAGGCAGATATTAAAAATAACTTGACAAATAATTATTTTATTATTATTTTTATTTGTTCAAAAATCAAAAATAAACAAGGGAGAATATATGTTAAAAGATAAGCTTATTGTACGAGATGCTGTTATAGGTGTTATTGGTTTAGGTTATGTTGGACTTCCGCTTGTTATTGAATTTGGTAGGAGAAATTTCAGTGTTATTGGTTTTGATATAGATCCCAAGAAAGTTGATTTATTGAATTCGGGGGTAAGTTATATAAAACATATTTCTTCAGAGAAAATTAAGGCATTAATAGAAGATAAAAAATTTATTGCAACAACAGATTTTTCAAGGATAAATGAAGTAGATGTAATTATAATTTGTGTGCCAACTCCGTTAAATGAGCATAGAGAACCTGATTTACAATATATTATCAATACATGTGAAACTATTAGAGAGTATTTGAAAAAAGAACAATTGGTAGTTTTAGAAAGTACAACATTTCCGGGAACTACAGATGATGTGGTAAGACCAATTTTAGAAAAGAGTGGTTTAAAAGCTGGAGAAGATTTTTATTTAGCTTTTTCTCCTGAAAGAGAAGATCCGGGGAATAAGCAATTTACAACTTCGACTATTCCTAAAGTAGTAGGGGGCTATGATAATAAAAGTCTGGATATTGCAAATACTTTATATAGTCAGATTATTGAAAAAACTGTTCCGGTACCATCAACAAAAGTTGCAGAAATGACAAAATTGTTGGAGAATATTTATCGTAGTGTTAATATTGCTCTTGTAAATGAATTGAAAATGTTATGTGATAGGATGGGAATTGATATATGGGAAGTTATAGAAGCCGCATCTTCAAAACCTTTTGGTTATCATCCTTTTTATCCTGGACCGGGCTTGGGAGGACATTGTATTCCCATTGACCCATTTTATTTAACATGGAAAGCAAGAGAATATGATTTTCAGACAAGATTTATAGAACTTGCAGGAGATATTAATACAAAAGTTACTGAATATGTTATTTTTAAACTTATGGAAGCTTTAAATGAGCATGAAAAAAGTATTAAGAATGCTTCAATTTTAATACTCGGAGTTGCATATAAAAAGGATATAGATGATATTAGAGAATCCCCTGCTTTAAAACTTATTGATATGTTGACAAAATATGGTGCTAATCTTACATATAATGACCCTTATGTTCCTAAGCTTCCTAAAGTTTCTAAAATGCGAAAATATAATATAAATATGGAGAGTCAGGATTTGACTGTAGAGTTGCTTGCAAAATCAGATGCTGTTATTATTGTAACGGATCATTCTGTCTATGATTATCAATGGATTGTATCTAATTCAAGGCTTGTTATTGATACTCGAAATGCAACGAAGAATGTTTTAGAAAATAGAAATAAAATTGTAAAAGCCTGATTTTCAGTTTAATTTCTCTTATGTTATAAAATATAATCATATATAAAATTTATCTCTTAAATATTGTTATTTTTTATTCTTGATTTTAGATAAATATTTTATTATCATTTAGTTAATATGATAAATTTAAAAAGATTTTTAACAAAGAAAAACATTATTATTATTGGGTTATTTTTATTTATATGTTTTTTTTGGACAGATTTAATCGGTTTTTATATGAATTTACTAAATCCTTTAAGACCATCTATTGGCAATTTCTGGCAGATTTATAATAAAAATTTTATTATTGATTCTACCAAAAATGAACTATTTGAAATAGAAAAATTGAAATTAGTTGCAAAAAAAAAGATAGAAGAAGATATAAAAAATTTAGCTGTTTATCTTGATAGTTTGCATGAGATTACGTTGGAAAGAAAAGAATTTTTAAATTTATCTCATACTATGTTAAATGCTATTAATAGCCCAGATACTATATTGGTAAAGATTTTGCCTTTTTATTTTGATAATAAATGGAATAAAGTTATTCTCAAAAAGAAGAATTCTTTTTTAGTATTTTATTTTATAGACAAAGAACAAAAGGCGTTATCTGATAATTTAATTTTAGATTATAATATTTTGAATTATAAATATCAAAATATCATTATTGATACTACTTATTGGTTAAGAGAGGATAGTGTATCATTGCAGGAGCTATATAAAATAGATGCTTTTGATTTGTTTAAATTTTGTAAGGATGAATATAAAAAATATAATATTTTGTCTATCAAGGGGTTATCGTTTGTTTTTGAGCAGTACGATCGAATTAGGAATTGTTATTTTAAAGAGGATAGTAATTTTTTGTATATTTGTTTTGATAATAAATATTATAAACAACAATTTGATAATAAAGTGGTTGAAGATTTTAAAGAATTTTTGAAATTAAAGGAGTTTGGGTATAAGTAAGAAGCATATTATTATTGTTTTATTAATCTTGGGTTTTGTAATACTTAATATTGTTATTTTGAATTGTCCTAAATTACCAGAAGATATTAATGAACTTGGTAATTTTAAGACAAGTAAAATTTATTCTATTGATAAGAGGATTTTAAATTTTGATAAAAGTGTTACATGGGTGAGCTATGATCAGATATCTCCTAATTTTTTGAATGCAGTAATTGCAATTGAAGATCATCGATTTTATTCCCATAATGGTTTTGTTTTCAGAAGAATGTTTAAAGCAATAATAAATGATATTTTTATAATATTAGGGCTGAAAAAGGGATTTATTGAAGGTGGCAGTTCAATAACTCAACAACTTGCAAAAAATTTATTTTTAACCCCTGAGAAATCATTGATGAGAAAAATAACAGAATTTTTTACAGCAATAGCTTTAGAGTATCGTTATTCAAAAAATGATATCTTGACAGGATATTGTAATTTAGCATATTTTGGAACAGATCTTACGGGGAGGTCAATTATAGGAATAGAGCAAGCCGCTAATTATTATTTTGATAAAAAGGCTCTTGATTTAGATATAAATGAAGCTGCATTGCTTGCAGGGATTATTAGAGCTGCATCTTATTATAGCCCGGTAAGACATCCTGAAAGAGCAAATCAAAGGAGAAAATTAGTTCTTTATAGAATGTATAAATGCGGTTATATAACAAAAGAAGAATATCAGGAACTTAAAAATGAAGAGGTTATAATTAATTTTAAAAAATTGCAAAAAGCTAATATTGGCCAGTATTTTATTGATTATGTTAAGTCAAATTTTTTAAAATTTTATCCCTGGGAGTTATATTTATCAGGTAATTTATATATTCAGAGCACATTAGATTATAATTTGCAGGAGTTATTAGAAGCTTCTATAAATAAAAATATGCCTAAAATAGATAAAATGTTAGGTTTTAATAACGATTATAATGAAGTTTCTTATAATGAAAAATTGAAATATCCTCAGGTGGCATCTGTTGTATTAAAAATTCCGGATGGTGATATTGTAGCAATGGTAGGTGGCAGAGATTATTTTGTATCTCAATATAATAGAGCAATAAAAGCATATAGGCAGCTTGGTTCGTGTTTTAAACCTTTTAATTATTTGCTTGCTTTTAATAATAAAGTTATTACAACAGAATCAGAATTTATTGATAGACCAGTTGTTTTTATAAATAATGGACAAAGATGGTATTTAGAAGAAAAATTTCTTGATAGTCTGGATAAGTTAGTCCCAGATACTATATTGATTCCTCAATATTCAGAAGATATTGAAGAAATAAAAAAAATGTTGTTTAATTTTTATTCACAAATTAAAAGTTCAGAAATGGATTTTAGTATAAGAAAAAATATTATAGAATTTTTGAATTATGGAAAGCTTGATATTTATTCTCCTTCAAATTTTAGTAAGAAATATTATGGAAAAATTTCACTGGATTTTGCATTGGCTAATTCTGTAAATACTATCAGTACTCAGATTTTAGAACAATATGATATAAATGAACTTATAAATTTTGCTACTATATTAGGGTTTAAAAATATTCCTAAAAGTTTATCCCTGGCTTTAGGAACATTGGATGCGACTCCTTTACAGGTTGCAGGAGCTTATTTGATTTTCCCTAATAATGGCTATTTTGAATTGCCTTTTTCAATTAAATATATAATGGATGAAAAGGGAAATTTTTTGTATAAGCCATATAGGTTTCATAAAAAAATTATTAATGGATATGCAACAGCAATGATAAGACAATTAATGGAACATGTTGTTGATTATGGTACTGCCAGAAGGATAAGACAAATGGGATATAAAGGTAAGGTTGCAGGGAAAACCGGCACTTCTTCTAATTTTAGAGATGCCTGGTTTGTTGGATTTACACCTAAATATTTGTGTGTAGTATGGGTTGGTTTTGATGATAATAGGCCTCTTTTAGATAAAAATGGTAGAGGATTAACAGGAGGAAGACTTGCAATTCCAATATGGTTTGATTTTATGAAAGAAGCTGATAATAATATTAATTCTAATTTTGAAAATTATGAAGATATTGATTTTTATAAATTCTATGAAAGTAATTTTAAAAAAGCTTTTAGATTTAAAAAATAGGTTTTATTTGGAGGGGGTATGAGAGTTTATATTGTGATATTTTTTGCTATGTTGTTTATGTGTAATACATCAGAAATATCAAATAAACTTAGTAATTTGGATTTATCATCAAGTAGAAAAAATGAATTAACAAAGGAAGAAGTAATTAGAGGATTAAAAGAAGCACTTAAAATAGGTACTCAAAAAGCTGTAAATATTGTTTCAAAAAAAGATGGCTTTTGGAATAATCCTTTAATCAGAATTCCTATACCTGAAAAATTAAAAAATGTCACTGATAAATTAAGTCGGTTAGGATTTAAAAAAGATGTACAAAAATTTCATAAGCAATTAAATATTGCTGCAGAAAAAAGTAGTAAAAAGGCCTTGAATATCTTTGTAGAACAGATTACAAAAATAACTTTTGAGGACGCAATTGTTATTTTGACTGGTAATGATTCATCTATTACCACTTATTTCAAAGAAAAAACTTATGAAAAATTATACACAGAATTTAAACCAGATGTTAATAATACTTTAAATGACTTAAAAATTATTGCCTTTTATGAAAAATTAATAGATATTTATAATAAAATTCCTTTGGTGAAAAAGGTAAATTTTGATTTGACAAATTATGTGACAGAAAAGACACTGGAAGGTTTATTTTTAGAATTAAAAAATCAAGAAAAAAATATTAGAAATAAAGAAGTTTTCAGAGAAACAAAATTATTGAAAAGAGTTTTTGACAAAAATAACTGGCATTGGAATAGATAAATTATTGTTTTTAGATTGGTGTTAGTGGTGTACTTTTTATAAAAAGTATTTTTATTAGAAAATATGAGTCTTAACAAAAGGAAGGATAGGGTTATGAAAAGGGTATTTTCTTTTTTATTATTTTTTTTAATGTCCTTATCTGCACAGGATTTTGATTATTATTTTTCTGATAGCACAGCAAGAATTGATATTTTTCAATATGGTGATAGTAAATTTGAGAAAATCGTAATTGATAATATTTATGCTTATAAAGTATGGGGAGGCCCTACTAATAATTTGATAGATAATTTTAATAATGGTAAATATTATGTTAAGCTTTATGATGTACCGACAAATAAATTAATTTACTCAAGAGGGTTTAATACAGTTTTTAGTGAATATCAAACTACAGATGATGCAATTAAAGGCAAGGTTGGGATTTTTTCATATACGATTAATGTGCCATTGCCTAAAGATGATTTTGTATTTGTTATTGAAAAAAGGAATAAATTGAATGTTTGTAATGTTATTTTTTCTATAAAGATAAATGTAAAAACAGATATAAGACGGGAAAAGAGGCCGAAAAATAAAATTGTAAAAGTGTTGAATAATGGTTCTCCTCATAAAATGGTTGATATTGTATTTTTAGCTGAAGGCTATACCAAAGATGAATTTAAAAAATTTGAAAAAGATGTAGAAAAATTTTCTGAAGATTTGTTTTCGATTATGCCATATAAAAAATATAAAAAAAATTTTAACATAACTGGTGTTTTTGCTCCTTCTGTTGATAATGGCACAGATTATCCTCTCAAGGGAAGTTATAAAAATACAGTATTAAATTCGACATTTAATTTTTTTAATTTACCAAGATATTTATTAACAAAAGATAATATTAGCTTACAAAATTTGGCTCATACAGTTCCTTATGATGTAATTGTGATTTTAGTAAATGATAAAAGATATGGGGGAGGCGGTATTTATAATTCTTATGCAATATTTACTTCGGATAATAATCAATCAGATAGAGTATTTTTGCATGAATTTGGGCATTGTTTTGGAGGATTAGCTGATGAGTATTTTTCGTCTTCTGTAGCATATAATGATTTTTATCCAGAAGGTATTGAGCCGACAGAACCAAATATTACAGCATTGTTAGATCCAGATAAATTAAAATGGAAAGATTTGATCGATAAAGATATAAAAATTCCTACAGATTGGAATAAGAAAGCTTATGATTCTTTAAATATAGAGCTTAATGAATTATATAAAGATTATGAAAAAAATAAAGATAAGATAAAAGTATTACGTAAAAAAGTTGCTGATTTTTTATTAAAACATAAGTTAAAGGATAAAGTAGGTGCTTATCAGGGAGCAGGATATTCTAATAAATTGTATCGTCCTATGATTACTTGTTTGATGCTAAATTTAGATGAGAAAAGATTTTGTAAAGTTTGTGAACGAGCTCTTGAACGAATGATTAATTATTATGCGGATAAAGAATATATACAGTGATTATTTTTTAGGTGCACATCTTTCAATTTCAAAAGGTTTTGTAGATGCCTTGGAGACTGCTGAGAAATTGAATTTCGGTTGTTTGCAGATTTTTACAAAAAATGCAAGTAGATGGCAGGGTAAAAAAATTGATGATAAAGAAGCGATTCAATTTATTGAAAAAAAGAAAAATTCAGCAGTAAAATTTGTGATTGCCCATACTGCCTATTTGATAAATATTGCATCAACCAAGGACGATACAAGAGAAAAATCTGTTGCGGCTTTAATAGATGAAATCGATAGATGTAATGTCTTGCAAATTCCTTACCTCGTATTACATCCTGGCTCTCATAATGGAGCTGGTTATAAAATAGGTTTGCAAAATATAAAAAATTCTCTAATTGAAGTTAAAAATAGAATAGAGTTTGCAGAAGATTTTTTATTGTTATTTGAAACTACTGCTGGACAAGGCAATTCAATTGGTTCAAGGTTAGAAGAGATAGCTGATATATTAGAAATTGCAGATATTATAGGTTTTCCAGCAGGTGTTTGTCTTGATACCTGTCATATATTTGCAGCAGGTTATAATATTAAAGATTCAGATAAATATATAGATTTTATGGATGATTTTAATAAATTGATAGGTTTAGAGAGATTGAAAGTGATACATATTAATGATTCTAAGAATGATTTAGGAACTAAAAAAGATAGACATGAACATATTGGAGATGGTTTTATAGGACGGGATGGTTTTTTTAATATAATGAATGATAAGAGGTTATTAAATTTGCCTAAGTGCCTGGAGACTCCTAAAGGTAATGATTATGAGTATGATATTAAGAATTTGGATTTTCTGATGTCATTAGTAGAAAGAGAAAAGTCCGTTAGTAGAAGAAGAAAGTAAAAAATGAATTTGTGTTTTATAAAATAAAAAAGCAGGATTTTTTTGAATAAAATCCTGCTTTTTCTTATTTCTAATCTTAAGTAAAATTATTTTTTCTTATCAGGAGATTGTTTGGTTTTTTGTGTTTTATTTGTTTTGTTGTTAGTAGGTGGAGTTTGTGGTTTAGGTTCAAAAACCTGAACATTTAATTTTTTCCTTTGTTCAGCCATCCATTTATCAAAATATTGCATTTTTAAGTCATCAATAATTTTAGTTTTTACAGAATCCATCGGGGAAACTTCAGCAGGTTTATGATCGAAAACTTTGATAATATGGTATCCAAATCTTGTGGTAACAATATTACTTATTTGGCCTTTTTTTAATGCGAAGGCAGCATCTTCAAAAGGTTTAACCATATCACCTCGTTTGAAATACCCTAAATCACCACCTTTTTTTGCAGAAGGGCAATCAGAATTTTCTTTTGCTGTTTTAGCAAAATCAGCACCATGTTTTACTTTTCTTAATATTTTTTTTGCTTTTGCTAATTTTGCTTTTTTACTTTTCGGAGTATCAGAAGAGTCAAATTTTATTAAAATATGGCTTGCTTTAACCATTTCTGGTTTAGAAAATTCTTTCTGATGTGTGTCATAATATTGTTTAAGAGAATCTTCTGGTAAACTATCAACAAAAGCAGTAATTCTATTGTAGACTTTTTCAATAATTAGATTTTTTTTGATTTCTTCTTTTAAATTATCTTCAGTTTCATAGTTTTCTTTTACAAAAGTGTCATATTGAGGACCAAATTTAGTTTTTATTAAGTTAATAACAGAATCAATTTCTTGTTTAGAGATATTTTTATCTTCTTTTGTAGCACTTTCTAAAATAATTGCTTTTTTGATAAATTCTTCTCTTACAGGTTTAAAATATTGTTTTTTAAACATTTCCATTTGTTGTTGTGGAATTTGCCTTCCGCCAGACATTTGTTTTAAAGCAGTTTCTATTCTCTTATTGATATCTTTCTCATAAATTTTCTGACTTCCTACTTTTGCAACAACATTACCTTCATCTTTTTTGCTACAATTCGTAAAAATTGTAATAGCAAATAAAAATGCAAAAAAAGTTGAGATAAAACGCATAAAAATACCGCCTTTCATTAAATTTTTGGAAAAATTGGTTTAATATCAATTGGTACATCTTTTAATTGATCTATGAATTTTTGCAATTCTGGGGTGATTTTAGAATATTTTTCTATTAATTTTTTTGCTTTTTCGTAATCTCCAGTAGCTTGAATAGTTAATAAAATGTTAGCTAATTTTTTAATTGAGGGGTACATTTTATCCAGGACTAAATTTAATTTCCCATTTTTATCAATAATGAATGCTCCATTTTCTCTTAAAAAGTTGAACTGAATAGCAACTCCACCACCATGTGCTTCTCCTATTCCAAATCTGATTGAACGGAGCATTCCGCCTAAATAACTATAATATGCTTCTTTTTCAAATTCTTTATCATAAAAACCTTTTTCTGTTAAGAAATGGACATTATATATTCCAAGTACATCTGCCTTACATTCTTCAATTGTAGGATAAGTTTCTTTTAATTCTTTGCTGACAGTTGTTTCTTTATTGTCTTTTTTGATAAAGCCAGGTCCTAATCCGTGGCTAATTTCATGGAGTAATGTATGTGTGAAATATGCTTCAAAGCTTATATTTTTAAGAGCTTCAGGAGCTAAAATTTTATTTACAATAGGTATCCAACATTTTTCAAATTTAGCTTCTGCAATATTTTTTAACATTACTTTTTTAGAGCCTTTGGCTTTTCTAACTCTTTCGTCATTAGGGAGATTAAATGCTGTAGTTTGAACTCCTGCTTTTGTATCACCAGCTGAAAACACTTCATTTACAACTTTAATTGGAGAGGAGAAACCTCTTTCAAAATTTTTATATTTATCAGGTATAGGAAGATTCTTTTCCATATCTTTTAAATAGGAGGTGATTTTTTCTAATTTTTTACTTTCTTCTTTATCAACAACGCATAGAAAAGCTTCATAAGCAGCTTTATAACTGAACAATTTATCTTCATATACTTCATAAGGACCAATTACAATTTCTAAATCTCCATTTAGATCCATCCATGCCATATCACTTTCAAAATAGTCATCTGTCAGGAATGCTTTTGCTCGTTTTAATAAATAATCTTTGAGAGTAGAATCTTTTGTTGTATTAGCAGCTTGTATTAATAAATCATGTATTTTGTGTACATAATTTGGCCATTCTTCATGGTAATATAAGGCTTTTAATTTCCCGTTTTCTCTTCTTATGACAGTAAAGGTGTTTTCAAATAATTCTTTTTTATCTGGATTTTGTTTTACAAAATTTAAAAATTCTTCTTTTGTCATGTCTTCAGGATAAAAATTAGCGCCTTCAGGTTTTGGTATATTATTTATAAATGGTTTATCGCTGTCGATTCTATTCCATGGTCCGAACATTATTTTAAATAAGTCATAGTAATATTTATCTTCAGGATTATTACTATTTGCCAATTCGTTTGCTATAGCCATATTTTTTGAATAAACCTGTATTAAGAATAAAGAATCTATATACGATGCTGCCTGTTTGAGAATTTGGAGTGTTTTTAGTTCACTTTCTGGCAATTGGGTAAGATCAATTTTTAATTCAACAGGAGCTAATTTTTTAGTTTCGTTTTTAACGTATTCTAAAGGAGCTTTTGAAGTAATCATTTTTTTGTTTCCCCCACAGAAGAAAAATAAAGTTAATCCCACACCAAATAACAACATTACATATAATTTTTTCAAAATCTCCTCCTTTTAGCTGTGATTTAATTAAGTTCATTATAATATTTAATATAAAACATTCATTAGGAATGTATAAAAAAAATAGAAAAAGGTCAAGTAAAAAAAAATCATTTATTTTTTATATCATCATAACGTAGAATTAAAACAGGTTTTTTTGATTTACGTACTACTTTTTCCGATACAGAACCAAGAAAAGCAAGTATAGAAAAAGTGTGCCCGTGCGATCCCATTATTACCAGATCAACTTTTTCTTCTTTTTCAGTTTCTAATATTTCTTCAAATGGAATGCCTTCTTTAATAATTGTTTGAATTTCAAGATCAGTATATTTTTGAGCTACTTTTTTTAATTGTTCTTCTGCTTGTTTTTTTATATCAGAAAATTTTTCAAAATAAAAATTTGGAATAAAGGAATCACCATATATATCATATGATTCTAATAGTTCCACAACATGTAGTAATATCAATTTAGCACCAAATTTTTTTGCAAAATCAACAGCATCATCTAATGCTCTTAGAGAATATTTTGAAAAATCTATAGGACAGAGTATTTTTTTTATATCCATTTAATTACCCCCTTTGTTTTTTAGATTTGTTATTTTGCTTTTAAGTTCATCTAAATATGATTTTATTTTTTTTTCAAGGCCTCGTTGAGATGGATAATAATATTGTTTATTTATTAATTCATCGGGAAGATGTTGTTGATATACTAAAGCATCTTTAAAATTATGAGCATATTTATAATTTTGTCCGTAGCCAATATTTTCCATAAATTTTGTAGGAGCATTTCTTATTACCATTGGAACAGGTAGATGGCCGTAGTCTCTAATATCTTTTTTTATTAGATTATATGATTTATAAAGAGAATTGCTTTTTGGTGCGATAGATAAGTACACAACAGCCTGTAGTATTGCAAGGTATCCTTCAGGTTTTCCTAAAAAATTGAAAGCTTCTTTAGCGTTTAATGCTTGAGTTAATGCCTTAGGGTCTGCAAGGCCAATATCTTCGGATGCAAATCGAACAAGTCTTCTTACTATATAAAGAGGGTCTTCTCCTGCTTCTAACATTCTAACAGTCCAATATAGAGCAGCATCGACATCAGAATCACGTAGGCTTTTATGTAAAGCAGAAATTAAGTTATAATGTTCTTCAGAATTTTTGTCATAATATAGAATCTTTTCTTTATTAATTTTTTCTAAATCATCTAAGGAGGCAGTGCCTTTAAAATTTTTATATAATGTAATTATTTCTAATAAATTTAAGGCAGCTCTTGCATCTCCATAAGAATTTTCTGCAATTTTTTCTAATAGGGATTCTTCAAATTTAATAGGATATTTCCCAAGCCCTCTTTCTTTATTTTTTATAGCTATTTTTAGGATTTTTAAGATGTGTTTCTTAGTAAGAGGTTTGAGAATGAACACTTTAAGTCGAGATAGTAATGGAGAGTTTATTCTAAAAGAAGGATTTTCAGTTGTTGCTCCAATAAAAATTATTTCTCCTTTTTCAATATATGGTAAAAAAGCATCTTGCTGGCTTTTGTTAAAATGATGAATTTCATCTACGAAAATGATAGTTTTTTGTTTTTTTTCATTCCATCGTTTTTCCGCATCTTCAATAACTTTTTTTAAATCTCTGATACTTGAGGTAATAGCACTAAAATTTTGGAAATATGATTCTGTGATATTTGATATAATATGTGCAATGGTCGTTTTGCCAGTACCCGGCGGTCCCCATAATAAAAATGAAATTATATTATTACTTTCTATTAATTTTCTTAAAGGAGCATTTTCCCCTAATATCTCTTCTTGTCCTACAAATTCATCAAGAGTACGAGGTCTAATTCTTTCTGCTAAAGGTATTTTATAGATATCCATGTAAATATAATATTTTAAAAAATATGAATTGTCAATAGAAATAAAAAAGAGGTGCATTTTAATATGCACCTCTTTAATTATTAATATATTAACAATAAAAATTACCTATTTTATGAGAGTCATCTTGTGTACTTTATTGGTATTATCAATTGTCAATTTGTAGTAGTATACACCAGAAGGTAATTCTGATGCATTCCATTGGGTTTTGAATGTTCCAGCATTGTAATATTGTTTTTGTATTAAGGTTTCAACTTTTTGCCCAATATTATTATAAATTTCAATAGAAATATATGCAGGCTTATTTATTGTAAATTCTATTGTCGTTGATGGATTAAATGGGTTAGGGTAATTTTTGGTTATAGCAGTATTTTTTATAAAACCAATATGCTCTTCTATACCTGTTAGATAATCTTTTTTAATAATTTTGCCTTTATCAGAAGCAAAAAATGCAATATTATTATCTGTTAATACACAATCATAATAAGTTGCTTTGTTCCCATTAAGAGAATCAACTGTCCATGAATTTCCATTATCTTGTGATATATACTGATAATCTGGGCCAGAGGAGTTATATTCATTAACAATTATCATATGTTGGTTGAGAGCAACACACCTTAGATCATTCTCTTTAGAGGTAATATATGGAATGTCAATATTAGTCCATGTAGTCCCATTATCATTGGAAACTACAAACACTTTGTCATCACAAGCGAAATAAATTTTGTTATCATCAGATATAGCGACAGAATTAATATCTTTTCCAGATTCTAATGTACCTGTTGTCCATGTATTTCCATTGTCGGTTGAAATTTTGTAATATCCCTTCTTTCCACCTATAACAATTAAACTTCCTTTTTTATCAGAGCATGTCCAGTAATTTCCAATTTCCCCTTGAGATATAGTATCCCAGGTATTTCCACCATCAGTGGATTTTAATATTATATCATTTTTACTATCATTGAGGGAGCCTCCTATTATGAGGGTATTATCATCAATTACTTGAACAAAATCTATATACGTTTTTGTGTTCATAATTAGGGACATAGCATCTGTCCATGTAGCACCATTATCAGTACTATATCTTGTAGCAAATAATGCTCCTCCTGCCCATATTTTTGAGCCATCATCATTAAATTTTACATCATTGATTTTAGGTGCTATAAATTCTGTTTTTATTAGACCAAATTTGAATGTATTCCCAAGATCATCAGAGAAAACATAGAAAGAGTTCCAGCCTGCAGCAGCAATTTTATTTCCATTGAAATCAATGGAATATAATATTCCATAAGGTCGAGAAATTGGTGTGAAGTTCATCATGTCTTCAGATACCCATAAATTATAATTGTCACCACCAACATATAATTTGTTATTGAAATATTTGATAAAACGTATATCATCAGAGCAGTTAAAAATGGGTTCCCATGTGCTTCCGCCGTCTGTTGTTTTTAATAGGAGTCCACCATATCCAAGTCCGCCGCCACCAATAAATCCTATATTTTCATCTTTAAAATATATTGTTCGCCCATAGCAATAAGTTGCTTTATTCTCAGCTTGTACCTGATTTGTCCAATTTATCCCACCATCAATTGATTTTAAAATTATTGTATTTTGTAATCCCAATCCAAATGACCCCCATCCTGTAGCAATTAATGTTTGA
This sequence comes from uncultured bacterium, assembly GCA_964384205.1. Taxonomy (GTDB): domain Bacteria; phylum JAGOEH01; class JAGOEH01; order JAGOEH01; family CAYLKS01; genus CAYLKS01. Next base: position 28,959 of record CAYLKS010000029.1, read on the forward strand.
TCATTAATTGCATATATATTTTTTATATCATTTCTGGAGTAGTTTATATCTCCATAGTCTATATCATTTGGTGGGAGCCATGATGTCCCTCCATCAGGAGACATTACAATACCGCCACCATATCCAACAATAATAAATTGATTATTATTAGTAAATTCAATAGAATAAGCATCTTTTTTTACAGAAGCTACTTGATATATTGTATAAGTAGAACCTCCATCGTTTGTACTCATAACAAGAGGTATATTATTATGTTTTGCACCGACAAACCAGTATGTGTTTTCATCAAGTATTTTGACATCATAAATTGAACTTGTTACTTCAGAGTTGGAAATATTATTCCATGTATTTCCCCCATCAGTTGTTTTATATATTTCTCCACTTTTACATCCTATTATGCCTATTTGTTCATTTAGAAATTCTATAGTGTAGATAGTTTTTTTAGATTCTAATTGGAAAGCCCTTTCCCATGTGTCACCTCCGTCAACAGTGCGCAGAATTATTCCACTATCACATGCTATAAATGCAATGTTTTCATTAACAACTGCCATGTCATGAAAATTCAGATTAAAATCAATTGTTGCATCAGAATTATAAAGTTGTGCAAATGATATTGTTGAGAAAGCCGACAAAACTAATAAATAAATTAAAAATTTTTTCATAATTGGCTCCTTCCTTTAGCTTTTATTATATTAATATAAAGATGAATTTAATAATTGTCAATTATTATTATTTTTTTGAGCCTGTAAATAGTAAATAGTTTTGTTCATTCTTTTCCAGATAGTTTCATATTGAGTTGGAATATAGAAATCTTCGTCATTATAGGAATATTGTATGTTGTATATCAATTTTGAAATTTTGAAATATGGGTTTTCAACTAATGTATTTAATGCAAATTGATACAACTTATAGTTATCAGTTTTAAAGTGAAGAACACCTTCTGACTTTAATATTCTTTTATAAAATGATAAAAAATTATTATGGATTAATCTTTTTTTTGCTTTTGATGGTTTTTCGTAAGGATCTGGAAATAACACAAAGATTTCATCTACAATATTTTCATCAAAATAATTTAAAATATTATGAATTTTGGCATAAACAAAAAAAATATTTGTTAGATTATTAGATTTTGCAAGATAACAACCTTTCCATAGTCGTTCTTTTTTTATATCAAATCCGACAAATATTTTTTCAGGATATCGTTTTGCCACATTTACTAAAAAAGCGCCGTTGCCAGTGCCAAATTCAAAAACAATTTGTTTTGCTTCTGGCAAGGCAAAATCATCAATGGGGAAAGCCATATCTTTAAAATCATTAAATAGATTTTTTTGTCTAATACCTTTCTTTCTCAATTTATTACTCCATTTTTAGATTTTTTAGGGTAAGATATTATATTAAAATTTATTGAAAAATACAATATTTTTTATATGTCTTTTAGGGACATGCATTTTATTATTATTATCTTTATAATATTTTATATTGTTATCTATGAGATCCTCATAATTTGATTCTTCATCTGGATATCCCAGAGCAATTACATCTAATATTTCTAAATGTTCTGGAATATTAAGTATTTTGTAAGCAGACTCTCTTTTTACACTATCTATCCAGCAACTACCGATTCCGTAAGCAGTAGCTAATATCAACATATTTTCAAAAGCAGCTCCCATATCTATCCATGCAAATCGAGAATTGATGTTTTTATCATTTAGAGCAATAATATATGCTGTAGGCTTTTGTGCTTCTGGCGGTGGGCCTTCTTCTCCCAGATAAGCTGCCCATGAAAGTAATGGGAAAAAATCATCCATTAATTTTTTGTTATTTAAGATAAGATATTTTAGAGGTTGTAAATTAGCTGCGCTGGGAGCAAGCCTTGCATATTCTATAAGTTCAAGTAATATATTTTTTTCTATAGGTTTTTGTTTAAATCTTCTTATTGTTCTTCTTTTTTTTATAATTTCTTTTATTAGATTTATTTTATCCATTTTAATACTTTTTCTGCTAAGAGAGCTTTGTCTACAGGTTTTTTTATATAATCATTAACTTTTAATTTTGCACCTTCTATTATTAACTTTTTATTAATATTACCAGAAATCATTATAACCGGGATATCTTTATAAACTGGTAATTTTTCATAAAAAGCTTTATTTCTAAAAATTCTTAGAAAATCAAGCCCAGTTGCTCCAGGTATATTTTGGTCTACAGTTATTAATTTTATTTTTGGCAAAGTTGGGTCTTTGGCATGCCTGTCCAAAATTTTTAAAGCTTCTTTTATAGAACTTGCCTCTAAAACATTTTTAAAGTTGAATGATTCAAAATATGATTTTAGCAGTTTTCTATGAGTTATTGAATCTTCTATAATTAAAATAGCAGAACTATAAAATTTATCTTCATTTTTAGTAGTTTGTTCTTCTTCTAAAGCAACAATAATATTATTGATTTTTTCATTTACACTTGAAATATGATTGTATAGTTTTTCAACTATCTCTTTCCCTTCTATTTCAGAAGTTAAAGCGGTGCTTATTTGATTATCTTTTAATAGTTCTTCATTCTTTTTATTGAGTTCTTCCAATTCATCTTTTAAGCTAAAAATTTTTTGTTTTAGGGAATGAAGAGTTTCTTTATATTCTTTTATTATATATTCATTTTTTAAGCTTGTATTTGGAGTATAGGATTGAGTTTTAGCTGGACTTGCACTTCTTGTAGTTTTTATTTTAGAATGACTACTTTGGGGGGAGGCACTTTTTTTACTGGCTGGAACATTATCTATTCCTGCAACTCTTTTGAATACATCTGATTTAAAGGCATCTACACCTGTTGGCATGCCCGCCTGTTTCATTAAGCTTTCTAATTTTTTTAATTTATCACTTTTTTTGGGTTCCATATTTTTCTCCTTAATAATTAAAATAATTATATTTAAGGAGCTTGTCAATAAAAAAATAAAAAATATTTGACAAACACCAATATTGATATTATTATAAAGAAAACAAGGAGTGCAATATGAAAAGAACATTTTGTATAATTGTGATATTGTTATTTATTACAGATATTTTTGCTCAGATAGAAACATCTAATGTTATAAGTATTGATAAAGTTGGAAATAATTTGTTTAAAAAATTACACTTTTCACATAGTTATTCAGTAAATTTTATTAATAATAGTATTGGTGGTAGTGGTTTGTTTGGAACATATATAGGGAATATGGATTTTAATCTTAGAAAAAACTTAAAAGTTAATATATCGGTTGGTATTATGAACAACTTTTATAGTAGCAGAAAACGATTTGGCAATAAAAGTAAGACCTTTTTTATTCCTGATTTAAATGTTGTTTATAAGCCTTTTAAAAATTTTACAATAAGATTTCATTTTAGTCAGATGCCGTATAATTATTTTTATAGTGATCGTTATATGTATTACGATAGACCTTTTATGTGGTAGATATGTATAATAATTTAATTAAATTTTTTATATTATTTGTTTTTATCATTAGTTTTTATGTAGTGAGTCAGAATATTTCTCTGAATAAAAAAAATAATAATATGTTGAGAGTTTTAAATTCTGAAAAATTACAGATTTTGAATGGATGTGGTATTCAGGGGAAAGCGAGATTTTTAACAAAGAAGTTAAGAAAGAAAGGTTTTGATGTATTAATGACAGGTAATTATTCTAATTTTAATCTTCCTTATTCTTTGCTTATTGTTAGAAAGAATAAGACTGATATTTTAAAAGATTTACAAGAAGAATTAAATATCGATAAAGTATTTTTTTTAAAAGATTCTAGTTTGTATGATTATACAATATTAATTGGAAAGGATAAGTGATGTTAGAATTGGTTTCTCCTATCGATATGGTTATTTCTCTTATTAAAGAAAAAAAAGGTGAAAATATAGTTGTTTTTGATATGAAATCAGTTTCGGATGTTTCTGATTTTTATATTTTGTGTAGTGGTGATTCAGATGTTCAAACAAGAGCAATAGCTGATTTTTTAGAATTCAAATTAAAGGAAAATGGTTATTTTGTTTCTTATAAAGAAGGTTTTGGGACAGGCAGGTGGATAATTTTAGATTATATAGATTTTGTTATTCACATTTTTCATAAAGATGCCAGGAGTTATTATAATTTGGAAAGTATCTGGGGTGATTGTATAGTTTGGAACGAAAAAATATAAAAAATGCTTGACATTACATATTTTTTTTTGTAAAATAAGGAGCAAATTTTACACGTAAAAAAGATGTAATGTAGAATTAACAGCAAAGAGGAGAATAAAAGTGAAGACTTATATGCCGAAAAAATCAGATATTACTAGAAAGTGGTATATTGTTGATGCTGAGGGGCAAACTTTAGGAAGATTGGCATCAAAAATAGCTCATATTCTTAGAGGTAAACATAAGCCTACGTTTACTTATCATGAAGATATGGGTGATTATATTATTGTATTAAATGCAGATAAAGTTAAGATTTCTGGGTCTAAAGAGATGCAGAAAGAGTATTTTTATCATACTGGTGTGCCGGGTGGTGCTCGATTTTTAAAATATGCAGATGTAAAAAAAGATAAGCCTGATATGATTATTAGGCATGCTGTTAAGGGTATGTTGCCTCATAATAGGTTGGGAAGGCGCATGTTTAAAAAATTATTTGTTTATAGTGGTTCTGAACATCCTCATCAGGCTCAGAAACCTGAGGAATTAAAGTTATAATTAAAGGAGGAATGGTTTGGCAAATAATAGTAGGGTTTTTGCAACTGGAAGAAGAAAGACATCTGTAGCAAGAGTAATTTTAACTCCGGGAACAGGTAAAATAATTGTTAATAAAAGACCTGTTGAGGAATATATTCCAAGAAAAGTTTTAATTCAGATTATAAATCAGCCTTTTGCTGTTACATCGTTGGAAAATAAGTTTGATGTTATTGCTAATGTGGATGGTGGTGGTATTTCTGGGCAAGCAGGTGCATTGAGACATGGTATAGCAAGAGCTTTATTGAAACTGGATGAGAATTTACGTCCTTCATTGAAAAAAGCTGGTTTATTAACTCGAGATCCGCGAAAGAAAGAAAGAAAGAAATACGGTCAAGCAGGTGCAAGAAAACGTTTCCAATTTTCAAAACGTTAATCCCATATTTTATCTCTATTCTCCTGTGCTTTTATAGCATTATAGAGATAAAATAAAGTCAAAGGAGAATTATTATATGGCAAAATTAACAATCGAGGAGATGCTTAAAGCAGGAGTTCATTTCGGACATCAGGTTCAGAGATGGAATCCTAAAATGAAGCCTTATATTTTTACTACACGAAATAAAGTTCATATAATTGATCTTAAAAAAACTATAGAGAAGTTAGACGAGGCAGTTAATGCTTTGTCTAAGATTGTTGCAGAAGGGAAAAAGGTAGTTTATATAGGCACAAAAAAACAGGCTAAAGTCATTTGTAAGTTAGAAGCAGAGCGTGTTGGTGAATATTTTGTAGTTGAAAGATGGCTTGGAGGGATGCTTACTAATTTTAAGACTATAAGGCAGAGTCTTGATAAGTTAGAAAATATAGAAAAGATGTTTGAAGAAGGTACAATTAATAAATTGCCTAAAAAAGAAGCAATAAAATTAGGAAAGAAAAGAGATAAATTAAATAAATTTTTGGGTGGAATTAAAGGCATGAGAGAGTTGCCAGGTGCAATAATTGTTGTTGATCCAACCAAAGAGAGAATTGCTGTTGCAGAAGCAAATAAATTAAATATACCTGTATTTGCTATTCTTGATACTAATTGTGATCCTGATCCGATAGATTATCCAGTTCCTGCAAATGATGATGCTATTAGATCTATTTCTTTAGTTTTGAAGCAATTGGGTGATGCTATAAATGATGCAAAAGCAATGAGAAAAGATGAGCAAGATGAAGAGCAAGCTGAAGAAAACGTAGTTGTTCAAGAAAAACAGACAGAAGGAGAGGAATAATGGAAATTACTGCTAAAATGGTAAAAGAGTTAAGAGAAAAAACTGGTGTTGGAATGATGGATTGTAAAAAAGCTTTGCAAGAAGCTAATGGAGATTTTGATAAAGCTGTAGAATTATTAAGAAAAAAAGGAATGAAAACCGCTGAAAAGAGAGCTGGTAAAGAAACTTCAGAAGGTATAATCGCATCATATATTCATAGTAATAATAAATTGGGTGTAATGGTTGAAATTAATTGTGAGACGGATTTTGTTGCTAATACTGCTGATTTTAAAAACTTTGCTGAAGATATTTGTATGCAAATTGCAGCAACCAATCCTGTGGCTATAAAAGAAGAAGATGTATCTTCTGATTTAATTGAAAAGGAAAAAGAAATTTATAGAGAACAATTATTAAATGAAGGTAAGCCAGAAAATATTATTGATAAAATTATAGACGGAAAAATAAAAAAATATTATTCTGAAGTGTGTTTGTTAAATCAAAAATTTATTAAAAATGAGGATGTTACTATAAAAGATTTGTTAAATGAATTGATTGCTAAAACAGGTGAAAATATTGTTATTAAGAGATTCGTAAGGTTTCAATTAGGGGAAGAGTAGTATATGTTTTTTGTCTGCACCTTCTATTTGAGGGTGCAGATTTTATTTTTATTTTTTTTTTATGAAATATAAAAGAATTTTGCTAAAATTAAGTGGGGAGACATTAGCTAATAAAGATTCTTCTTTGAGTAAAGAAATATTAGAGTATATAGCACATGAATTATTAGATGTATATAATAAAAATATTCAAATAGGTATAGTTATTGGTGGGGGCAATATTTTACGAGGTGGCATATTATCTCAAGATAAATATTTTGATAGAGTCAAATCTGATAAAATGGGAATGTTAGCAACCGTGATAAATTCTATTGCATTATCTAATGCATTAGAACAAAATGGGATTGATAATATATTATATTCATCAGTTAATTTGGAGGGAGTAGCTAAAAGATTTTTAGCTGAAGAGGCAATTAATAATTTACAAAATAACAAAGTAGTTATAATTTCTGGGGGTACGGGAAATCCATATTTTTCAACAGATACAGCAGCAGTGCTTCGTGCTTTAGAAATTAAAGCAGATTGTGTGATAAAAGCTACTAAAGTAGATGGTGTGTATGATAAAGATCCTGTGAAATATTCGGATGCAGTTAAGTATGATAAACTTGATTTTGATACAGCAATAGAAAAAAAATTGAAGATTATGGATATGACAGCCTTTACTTTATGTAAAGAAAATAATTTGCCTATTATGGTATATAATTTTTATAGTGCAGGAGGGTTATTAAAAATTTTAGGGGGAGAAAATATAGGAACTGTTATTAATTAATAGTATTTAAAATTAATAAAGGAGAGGTAATATTATGATAAAAGATATTTTGAAAACAGAAGAAAATAAAATGATAAAAACTATAGAACATTTGAAAGAAGAATTAAAATCTGTAAGAAGTGGAAAGGCCAGCATCTCTTTATTGGATAATATTAAAGTAGATTATTATGGAAATATGGTTCCTTTATCTCAGGTGGCAGCTTTACATACTCCTGATCCTAAGACAATAACTGTTAAACCATGGGATAAAAATTTAATTCCCGTGATTGAGAAAGAAATTATGAAATCTTCATTGGGTTTGAATCCTAATAATGACGGGACAATTATTAGAATACCAATTCCAGCACCATCTGAGGAACAAAGGCGAGAGTATGTTAAAATTGCAAAAAAAATGGGTGAAGAAGCTAAAATTGCTATAAGAAATATTAGGAGAGATGGTATTTCCAAAATTAAAGAAGATGAAAAAAATAAGCTTATCTCAGAGGATGATTCTAAAAGAGCACAAAATGAAATACAAAAATTGACTGATAAATATGTAAAAATGGTGGATGATATTATTGATAAAAAAGAAAAAGAAATAATGGAAGTATGATAAAAAAGTTTATTATTATTAGTTTTTTTTTATTTTATTTGCAGATATTTTTAGGTGCTCGGGAAATTGATGATTATAATTATAATGATCTTAGGTCTGCTTTTACTAAGTTAGATAAATTTATAAAAGAAAATCCCGATAGTTATTTTAATGTTGATGCACGTCTTCGTTTTGCTGAAATATCTTTTTTGATTGATAAGAAAGAGTTTGAAAGAAATCCTGCTAATATTAAGAATTTATTTTTAATTTCATTAAAAAATTATGAAATTGTTGAAAATATTACTGAAAATAGAAAATATCTTGCGGCAAGTTATTATGGTCAGGCTTTTATTCGGTATTTTTTTA
>CAYLKS010000030.1:0-30596 GCA_964384205.1 uncultured bacterium
TTCATTTCTTGAAGTTATTTCTACAACTTTTAATTGGATATCTAAATCTAAATAACTAAAGATTTCAGCCGCTAATGGCAATTCTATTAGTTTTAATATTTCCCATATATTTTTTTCATTTAATTCTGATAATGCCTCTGCAATATCGTATGGGTGGGTATTTTGTAAATAATTTTTGAGTTTTGTATATTCTTTATTTTTTAATAATTTTTTTATATCTTCTGCATTAATAGTAACAGTTTCCATGGTCACCTCCTTTTCAGGAAGATTTATATAGGCTGGAGGTGACCGTAATTATTAAAAGACGGCCAGCGCCCCAACCTATACTATTTAGTTATAATTTTTTTATAGATAAATTGAAGGCTTTCTGAATCACTCATTTTTTTTCCCTGTTTGTCTCTATAAAATAATTTTTTTTTTTGATAAAATCAAGTTTTATTTTATAAAAAATTAAGAAGATATAGAAAGGTTAAACGAAATTTAGCTCTTATTACGATGCGTAGAATACAGAAATTATTTTTATTTTCGTTTTATATATTTTTAAGGGATTGTGTTAGTTTTGTTGGAATTTCTTGAATTAACATGTTATTGGGTAATAATTATTTGTCCTTATTGGGAGATAGTTAGAGAATAAAGTTTGTATTTTTTCTATAGTGTATTTAGTATATTTGTGTCGAAATGAAATTGTTTGGATATTTAATTTTATTCTTTATTTCTATTATCTGTTAGAATTATATATTAAATCAGGATATTTGGCTTTATCATTCTAATTTTGATTTGTAAAAAATAAATCTTGACTTTAAAGGATATTTTTATTTTATTAAAAAAAAATAATGTAGAGGAATATGAAAGGTATTATCTTAGCAGGTGGTAGTGGGAGTAGGCTTTACCCAGCTACAAAAATAATTACAAAACAGCTTCTTGATATTGGCGGAAAACCAATGATTTATTATCCTTTGACCCAATTAATGTTAGCAGGTATTAGGGATATTTTACTTATTTCTACTCCCCATAATATTGAATTATATCAAAATGTGTTAGAAGATGGTTCTCAATGGGGAATATCTATAGAATACGCAATTCAAGAATATCCTGGTGGATTAGCGCAGGCATTTTTATTGCCTAAATATAAAAATTATATATCTTCTGAAGATTTTATAGGAGAAGATTCTGTAACATTGATTTTGGGAGATAATATTTTTTATGGGCCTATAGATTATTTAGATTCAATAAGGTTTTTTGATAAAGGAGCAGTTATTTTTGCCAAATATGTGAAAGATCCTGAGAGGTTTGGAGTAGTTGAATTTGATAAAAATTTTAATGCGCTCTCTCTTGAAGAAAAACCTGTAAAACCAAAATCGCATTTTGCTGTTACAGGGCTTTATGCTTATGATAATAATGTAATTAGCTTTGCGAAAAGGTTAAAGCCTTCGAGCAGGGGGGAACTTGAAATTACAGATTTGAATAATATTTATTTGCAAGAAGGATTATTGAAGGTAGTAAAACTCAGAAGAGGAATTGCGTGGTTTGATACTGGCACGAAACAATCTATTGAAAATGTGAGACAATTTATAATGCTAATAGAAAGCAACCAAGCAACTTTGATAGGTTCTCCTGAAGAAGTTGCTTTTAGAATGGGTTATATTGATAAAAATCAATTTGAAATACTTATAAATAATTTGCCAGATAATGAGTATAAAATTTTATTAAGCAGGGTGTTAGAGGAATTTTAATGTTGAGGAAAATTATTGGGCGAGAGAAGAATGTTCAAATTGATTCTTTTTATAATAAAAATTTTTCATATAAAAAGATTAGTATAGAAGAATTTTTTAAGGGAAAAAGGAAAATTTTTATTATTTTGCCGGAAGATTCTATAGTTTTATTTGGATTAATACCTATATATAGATTTTTAAAGATGTTTTATTCTTCAGAAAATGTTTATGCTTTATTAAATGAAAAATTTGCTGACTTTAGAAATCTTATACCAGAATTTGATGATATTTTTTTATTTTCGGACATTGCCTTATCTACAGGAAGAGGATTTGAAAAAATAAAAAATTACATTATGGATAGCGATTTAGTAATAAATTTTTTAGAATCAACAAGATGGCCAGAAATTTTAGCATCTTATAGCAAATTATCGATAAATTTTAATGGAGAAAATTTAAAATATTTTAATATTAATTATAAAGTTAATAATTTAAATTTAGAAAAATCTATCTTAGACTTTTTTATTAAAGAAAAAATAATACCCTTTATTTTTTATAAATTTAAAAAAAATGATGTTTATAATATAATAAATTTTTTATATGAAAATGGGTATAAAAAGAGTAAAGTTTTAATAAGTTTGAATTATAAAGATAAATTAAATGAAGAAAAGGTTAATAATAATTATTTTTTAAATTTAGTTAGAAATTTAATTTCGAATAATAAAACTTTTTTGCTTATTAATATTGATAATGAGGATTTAAGAAGTAAATTTTATATGGAATTTTCAAAATTTGATTATAATGTATTGTTTGTAAATAAATTAGGTATTAAAGAACAGGTTATTTTGTCAGCTTTGAGTTCTTATTCTATTTTTAATTTTTCTTACTATTATTTATTGAGTTCGTTATATTGTCGTAATAGTATTTTGCTTACAGATTCTGAGGATTTAAAGGATAAGTTGATGCAATTTTCTTATTTTAAAGATAGAAAAATTGTAGGTTATGAGAATTTTTTATTTAAAAATTTTTTTTAAAATAAAAAAAAGTAAAAAAAAACTTGAAATACAATAAGAAAGAATTATTTTTTATAAAAGTGGTTTAACTTTAATAAAAATTTATTTTATTAATTGAGTTTTTTGAAAGGAGGCGTGTATTTTATGAAACAAAAAAATTTATTTGTTTTGATGTTTTTGATGATTTTGTTTGTGGGGGAGATTTTTGCAGGTGTGACAGGCAAGTTAAAAGGAAAGGTAGTGGACAAAGCCACAGGAGAGCCTTTGCCAGGAGCACAAATTATTATTACTGGGTTGTGGCTTGATGAAATCGAAGTAGATATGGCTACTCCTTTAGGTGCTGTAGCAGATGTAAACGGTAATTATTATATTATCAATTTGGAGCCTGGTTTTTATACAGTTAAAGCACAGATGATAGGTTATAAAACAGTTGTGAAGAAAAAAGTAAAAATAGTCCAGGATTTGACCACTACTTTGAATTTTGAGATGGAAGAAACAGCAATTCAAGGCGAAGAGGTTGTTGTAGAAGCAACTAAACCTATTGTACAAAGAGACGTTACTTCTTCTACAAGGACTGTTTCTGGTGAAGAAGTGGATAAAATGCCTGTGAACTCATTTGTAGGATTTGTTGCAAATACAGGTGGAGCAGTTGAAACAGGTGGTGCAAATGGTGGTATTCATATTAGAGGTGGTAGAACAGATGAAGTTGCCTATGTTGTTGATGGTATTAATACAAATGATCCTGTTACAGGTGGAAGAGGAATTACTCTGGATAATAATGCTATTGCTGAGATTATGGTTATCACTGGTGGATTTGATGCTGAATATGGCCAGGCTATGTCTGGTGTTGTTAATATTGTTACGAAGGAAGGTACAAGAGATAGATATTCTGGTACATTGGAATTAAATACTGATGCTCTTTTGAATGGTTCTCGAAAATATGATAATGGTTACAATAACTATAATTTTACATTAGGTGGTCCGTTATTCTTTACTAAAAAAGCAAGTTTTTTTATCTCTGGCGCATTAACCGATTCCAAGAAAAATGCAGATAGAGCAGGTGTTCATATAAGACATGATGATTATCATAATTATAATGGAACTTATAAAATAACTTTTAATCCATTTTCTAGTATGAAAGTCATTTTAAATGGTAATTATTCTAAATCATGGGATCATAGATATTCTCATGGTAGAAGTTATGGTAATTGGCTAAAAGATACTCCAAAATATAAATATGGTAATTCACAGTTTAATTTTAAAATCAATCATACATTGAGCCCATCAACTTTTTATGAATTTATGGTATCATATTTTAATACATATTTTAAACATAGTGCACAGGATGGAAAACATTATAATGAATGGAGAACAGTTACAACTGATTTAGAATGGGTTGATTATGCATATCAAAATGGTTGGTATGATCCAAAGGAACAGCAGTGGACAAGGGATATGGATTCAGTATGGATGGAATTTTATACAAATAAAGGCTATATTGTAAAAGAGCAAACAGAAGCAAGTTACTATGATTCTACTTATGGTATATGGTGGGCTGATATTATAAAAATGAAAGATGCTTATAATAATAGATGGTATGATGTTGGAGGCTGGGTATTTAATGATGATAGTACAGGTATTTTTTATAGAGAATTTGATATGGATAATTATATAAAATATTTGCAATATAATCAGGAAGGCAAGGAAGCTCCTGAAGAATGGGCATACATTGGTGATATAGATAAAATGTATACTAATTATGATCCAACAGGTAATTTCCATTTTGATTTTGTTCCAAGATGGTCTGACAGAAGCACAACTCACTATGTTGTTAAATTTGACTTAACAAGTCAGATTAATAAAAGTAACCAGATAAAGACAGGAATTTATTATAGAAAATCAGATTTAGAATATTCTGATATTCAGTTTTTAAATACAAACCCATATTTTGATAGTTATAATTATAAACCAGAAAATTTTGCAGCTTATATTCAGGACAAGATTGAATGGGAAGATATGACATTGAAGCCAGGCGTTAGATTTGACTATATTGACTTGAAAGCACCGCATCCTAAAAATCCGGAAAATTTGGAAGAAGGATATGTAGATACTGATCCTAAGATGCAGATATCTCCAAGATTTGGTATTTCTTTTGCTATGTCTGATAGAGCTGTTATGTATGCTTCTTACGGTCATTTCTTTCAGGTTCCTCAATATAGTGAAGTTTATATGAACTTGAATGCAGATATAACATCCGGGCTTCCTCTTGTTGGTAATCCTGATATTAAGCCAGAAAAAACTATTGCTTATGAGATGGGTTTTCGATATGCGCTTACAAATAGCATTGCTGCTGAAATTTCAGCATATTATAAGAATGTTGAGAATTTGCTTGGTACAAGACAGGTTACTACATTCTTTCATAATAGATTAGCAGATTATACTGTATTTAAAGTTGATGATTTTGCAAAGATAAAAGGCTTAGAATTAAAGTTAAATAAACGTTTCTCAAGAGGATTCTCAGGGGAAATTAATTATTCTTTTATGAATGCAAAAGGAACAGGTTCTTCTGCTCGTGAATTCTATTATAATTATTTAAATACAGGAGTTGAACTGCCAAAACAGGAATATCCATTAGAATTTGATGTTACCCATAGTGTTAGAGCAAATTTAAACTACTATATTCCAAAAGGAACAGGTCCTGAACTTTTTGGAGGTAAAATTTTTGATAATTTAAATATAAATATTCAGTTTACAGCGCAATCAGGTAGACCATATACACCAACTAATAAAAAAGGCCAGCCTTTAGAAGTAGGGTCAAAGAGATTGCCTGCTACTCATTGGACTGATTTGAAAATTAATAAAAATATTAATATAACTTCAAGGGTAACTTTAAACTTATTTGTTGATATTAGAAATTTATTTGATATTAAGAATGTTAGAAATGTATATTCTTATACAGGAAAACCTGATGATGATGGTTATAAGCCAATTAAAGATCCTAATAATTATGCACAGTATGCAAGATATGGGTATAAATCATGGTTAGATTTTTATAATGATGATGTTAGATTATGGAGAATGGCTGTAAAGAGCCCATGGAATTATTTTAATCCAAGAATTATTAGATTTGGTGCAACACTCTACTTCTAAAAGATAGGAGGTAATTTATATGAGATTTAGTAAATATATTATAATTTTCTTGATTTTCTTATTTGTTAATCAAGTTTTTGCAAGACCGCCGAAGAATTATAATCCTAAATTAAGATTAAATAAATATGGAAGATTATATAAATCAGCAGAATTAGATACAACAGAGGGCCCTCATCAATTTAATTTGACGTGGGTTGGTGTTGGTAATTTAGCAAGATACACTGTGACAAATGTTGGTGAAAGTGGTTATTTTTCAGCACCTACAACATGGGATGGTACTTATGATGGAAGTTTATATCCTGGCTGGTATAGTGGAAATCCTGTGCATACAGGAGAATTTCCAGCAGGTTCAAAACAATTTTATGTATGGGCAGCTGGTCTCTGGGTTGGTGCTGAGGTTCCTGTTCAAACACAGTCCGGTACAATATATGATCAAAGAGTAGCAGCATGTGCATATTATTCTGATCAAGGTTCTTTATTTCCTTTATATTTGTCTACTCAATTGAAATCTGATGGTAGTGGAGAATATTTATTTAAACAGCCTGGAACGGAAGGAAATAATCAAGAGATTTGGCCATTTACAGATACTACTTTAAATGCAAGACGAAGAGAATTGGAACAGGAAAAAGGCTTGTCCGGGTTGACATTACAAAAAGGAGATTTTGTATCTAATCAGGATTCTTATACTATTTTTGGTGATTATATTCCAGAAAAAGATGCTATTACTGTTTTTAGTTTTGGTTATGATGAAGATCCTGTTGGAATTAAAGTTATTCAAAGAACATATTCCTGGGGATATAGTTATAATGATAAATATATTTATTTTGATTTTTTGATTATTAATATGAATGATTTTCCATTGAAGAATGTTTATTTTGGTTATTTTATGGATACAGATATTGGGGATTCTGATAGTCCTGATGGAGCGTGGGATGATTTAATTGGTTTTGATGAAGGTTTAGCATTGGGATATTGTTATGATTCTGATTTACAGGAACCCAACTGGCAGACCCAAGCAGGATATATAGGTGTGACTTTTGTGGAAACTCCAAAGAGAGCAGATGGAACGCAGTTAGGTTTAACTGGTTTTCAGACATGGGAAAATGGTGGAGAAGAAGGCCAAAGGGTTGAAGGCGAAAAACATGATAAAGGTAAATATGAACAGCTTTCAAAAGGTGGTTATGAGTTTTTTGAAACTCCACAGGATGTGAGAATGTTACCATGTTCTGGTCCTGTTCTTGAGATGGCACCTGGAGATACTGTACATTTGGTTGTTGCTGTTGTTGTTGGTAATTCTTTGGCAGAGTTAAAAGAAAATACTCAGCGAGCGATTGAACAGTATAATAATGCTTATGTTGGTCCTACTGCTCCTCCTATCCCTCGTTTTAGTGTTGTTCCTGCTGATAGCAAAGTTTATTTGAGATGGGATAATTTCCCGGAAACTATTGCTGATCCAATGACAGGGAAATTTGATTTTGAAGGATATAGAATTTATAGATCAACATCTGGTATTTCTGGTACCTGGGAGAAGATTGCAGATTTCGATGTTCCAGGGGATAAAACAGGAAGAGTAGCAGTTGCTAAGTATTCAAAAGGTAATTCATTATGTACTATTACAATTGATTCTATTGATCAGGAAACCAATTTTTATAAGCCAGGTGAATATAAAATAGAGTTCTTAACAGATACTACTTTCATGGTTTATAATTATACAAATGGATACAGTTATCATTATAATAAAAAAGCTCAGGAACAGGGAAGCGGTTTTTGTGTAATTGATCCTGCAACTAAAAAAATTCAGGAAGATAATAAATATGTAAGTGGTTACTGGATTTATTTTGATGGTGTTTATGCTGTTATTAAAAATGGTGAGAAAAAAATTAAACCAACTGATTTCTTAGAACCTAAAAAAAATGATGTTTTTACAATAACAACATATGCAGATAAAGAAATAGGAAATCAAACTGGTTTACAATATGCTTATATAGATTCAGGTCTTATTAATGGTATGACATATTATTATGCTATGACAAGTTATGATAAAGGAGATTTGGAATTTGGTATAGATCCATTAGAAAGTGGTATTGAAATGAATAAGGTTTCAGTTATTCCAACATCACTTGGTGTTGATGTAACTGACGCATCTGTTAGTGAAATTGAACATATTAATGGTATATCTCAGGGCACTATTACTGTTAGTTTATTAGATGCTACACAAGTTACTGGCCATCAGTATAAAATAAGTTTTGGAAAATCAGATGCTCAATCTCCATATAATTTAGCGGATTTCTGGAAATTGATAGATTTAACAGATAATAAAGTAGTTGTTGATTCTAATACAAATATGAGTGGTCAGAGAAATCCATTATACGATGGATTGGTAATTAGAGTTATTAATAAAGGCCTTTCTTATGATTCTATATATTGGGTTGGTGGGTCTAATACTACTATGGATTTTAATGTTATTTCCTCTGATCCTGAACCATATGATTATGAGATTAGATTTACAGAATCAGGTTCTATGGCAGATAATAATGTTCAAGCACCTTTTGAGGTCTGGAATACAATTTTAGATTCGACAGAACATTTTATATATGTAGATAAGCCTCCAAAAGGTGAATTTACTGATGGAGAATTAATTTATATTAAAAATAGATATAAAGATAAAGGATATACTGTTCAGATTAAGATTGCTGTAGAAGAGGGTGATGTTGCACCTGAAGTAGGAGATATTTTTAGAATCACTACAACAAAACCGTTCCAGACAGATGATGAATATGTATTTTCTACAACAGCTTTAAAAGGCCAGAAAGATAAATATTCCCTTGATAATATTAAAGTGGTTCCGAATCCTTATTATATAAGAGCATCATGGGATTTAAATAGGTTTGAACAAAAAGTATATTTTCAAAATTTACCTTCAAAATGCACTATAAGAATTTTTAATACAGCAGGTGTATTAATAAAAACTATAAATCATGAAAGTGCAGAGAAAAATGGAAGTTGTGCATGGGATTTACGTACTGAGGAAAATTTAGATATTGTTAATGGTTTATATATTTATCAGGTAGAAGATAGTAAAGGTAATAAAAAAGTTGGGAAATTTGCAGTAATTAGGTAAAATTTTTATATAAAGGAGGAATTTAATGAAGAGATTATTTCTCTTTTTAATTATAATAAGTTATACAATTTCATATGGTAGATTGGGTGGTTCTGGTGCAAGTTTTTTGGAAATCGGCAGTGGTGGTAAGGCATTGGCTTTATCCGGTGCTTATTCTGCTCTTGCAGAAGGTATAGACGCTTTGTATTATAATCCATCTGGTATTGCAAAAATGAAACAGAATGCATTGCAGTTTTCTTATACTCCTTATTTTGCGGATATGACATATCAGACCGTTGGAGCTGTTTTTAATCTTGGTATGTTGGGAAATGTTGGTTTTTCATTTATTACTTTACAAAGTGGTGATATTGAAATTACCACTTTAGAGGAGCAAAATGGAACTGGCGAATTTTATAATGCAAATGATTATGCTTTGGGAATTTCTTTTGCAAGAGAGCTAACGGATAAGTTTTCTGCTGGTGGAACTATTAAATTTATTAAAGAAGGAATTGATGAGGTTTCTTCTTTTGGATGGAGTGTTGATTTAGGTGCTACTTATAATACTGGTTGGAAAAATTTGAGATTTGGGTTTGCTATTTTAAATTTTGGACCGGATATGCAATTTAAAGGTGATGCTTTAAAGTTTCATACTCGAACAGAAGAGGATAATCAATTAATGGAAGAAGATGTATTAGCTGAATATGAAACTAAAGAGTATCCATTGCCATTAATTTTTCAAATAGGTGTTGCTTATGATGTTGTAAATACTCCTGATTATAGATTGACTTTGGCATTTGATAAGGTTAATCCAACTGATCAGGATGAAACCTTTGCTGTTGGTACTGAATTCGTTTATAGAGATTTATTAAGTTTAAGAGCAGGTTATTCAGATAGAAATACTAAAAATTTTAGTGCTGGAGCAGGCCTTAAGCTAAATTTAGGTGGTGCATTTGCAATTATAGACTATACTTTTCAAAATCATAAGTATTTGAGTGCACTACATACTTTTACCGTATCTTTTATGTTTTAATGTTTTAAACTAAAAAAAGGGGAGGACCTATGGTCAGACGTTTGTTGATGTTTGTTCTTTTAGTAGGGTTTATTTTAACATCTACCTTTGGTAGAGATGTTAAAAAAGCTACTGTTAGTAATCAGCAGAACATGGAAACTGTCAAAGTTTATGTAGATGGCGATGGTTTTTTACACAAACAAGTTGTAAAACCTGCAGGTGAAGTTTTTGATACTGTTGAATATTTAGGTAATATCATGGCTACAAGAAATGACTATACCCAGCCTGATGATTATACTTTTGTTTATTATAGGCCTGCTGCTGAGGGGTTTTTTAGAGAATTTTTTGTAGCATGGGGAAGCACAGGGGATGTGATTTTTCATGTAACTAGAGATTCTACATGGGAAGATGAAAATGGTTATACACGAGCTTTTGGAAATATTTATAATTCTATTATTGATTCTATTAATGGTTTTGAAGATGGTGCTATATGGACTGTGGATCATGCTGTTGAGCCTCAATGGGATGTTGAATTAAAGTTTGAAGATTATTCTAAATATACAGTTTCTGATGCAACATTCGGTGCTGCAGAAGAAATTCCTGTTGAAGAATATAATAGATTCTGGGTTGGTTGGAAAACAGTTGAAAATGGTGCTCATGAAATATGGAAAGCAGGTCATAGAAATGGTAAGGATGAGACTTATAGAGGTCATTCTTTCTTTACTTATGGCGGTCAAATGGGACCTTATAGAATAGTTTGGGGTGGAACTTATGATGGTGATATAGCTGCAAAAGCTGTTTTTAGATATCCTAATGGAACTCCTCCTTCTTTTGGTGATTTCACTCAGTTAAATGATACTTATGCAAAAGATGTTAATTTCACAATATCTGCAGAAATTTTAGATGCTGATGGAGAAATTACCAGTGCTTATTTAAAATATTCTAATGATAAAACAAATTGGCAATCATCTGAAATGACAAAACAGGATGATGGCAAATGGTATGGAAATTTAACAGGTACTTTTAATGTTGGAGATACTGTATTCTATTATGTTGAAGCAACTGATAATGACGGTAAAACAAGAGATAATTCAAATTTTGCAAAATATTTTTTAGTAACAGAACCTGAAAATAAAGATGCTGAAATATTAGTTATAGCAGAAAACACTTCTACTATTGATTATTTTGACCAGGTATTAAAAAATATTGAAGCTAAATATGAATTATGGAATACATCTTTACATAATGGTTTGGATAAATCTATTGTAAATTATCCTCAATGGAAATATATTATTATAAATGCTAATGGTTCAAAATATATGTTCCATCCTCAATATGATAAAGCAACTCTTGCAGCATATTCTGAAGTATATAAAGCATTATTTGATTTTCTTGATAATGGTGGCGGATTATTTTTATCAGATCCAGATTATTTTTATGCAAAAGGTGCTGGAACAGATACCACTATGGAACTTGACGGTAATACTGTAAATGTTGCAATAGGTGAATTAACTTCAGGTATGGTAGGATATGATTATCTTGGTGTTGGTAAATTTTGGTCAGATCCTTATATTTATACCGATGATTATTATCCTTATGGTTCTTTAAAATTTTTAGGTATTGCTGATGATCCTATTAGTGGAGATTGGGCTACTGATACTTTAAAGGCTTTTAATCAGGCATTACATTGGGGTGATTTTGTCCAGGCTCATGAAAATGCAAGAACTTTTATTTATGATGCTGACTACAATTATGGAGCAGGTGTATATATGTCTAACGGCAATTGGGCAACTGTTTTTATTCCTTGGGATTTATCTATTCTTTGTGATACTACAAATATGTCCTCTGCTAATGCTGAGAAATTTATGTCTAAGGTTTTAGCTTTCTTACAGACTAAGACAACTGATGTTTTTGAAAATGATTCACGATTTATTACTAAAACTAAATTATATGCTAATTATCCTAATCCATTTAATCCTGAAACTACAATTAAATTCGAACTTGCAAAATCAAGTAATGTAAAATTAGAAATTTTTGATATTGCTGGAAGAAAGATTAAAACTTTAGTGAATGAATTTAAGACTCCAGGTGTCTATAAAGTAAAATGGAATGGTACAGATAATGCTGGCAATAAAGTAGCTACAGGTGTTTATTTTTATAAATTAAAAGCTGGTAATGTATTACAGACTAAGAAAATGGTTATGATGAAATAAACTTTTTTAGCAATATTAACAAAACGGGTGCTTAATTATTAGCACCCGTTTTTTTTATACTTGATATTTTATCATCAAAGTAAAAATTTTGATAACATGGAATGTTTTATTGGCTTAATATGTGACATATAATATTAATAGCTAACATAATATCTTTATTTTATAAGTGTTATTAATGATTTGATGTGTAAAAGATATGTAGATAGTAGAGAAGATTATATTTTTCTGAACAAATTTTTGCAGGTTTATATATTTTTAGCGATATTTGAATTATATTTTAGGAGTTGTGAAAAAGGCTAAATTAAATAGGAAAAATAAATCATTTAATAATAAAAAATAGCAATAATTAAATTGATAATAACAAAAAAAGACATAATAAAAAAGAAAAGAGGCACTATTCAGTAAATTAAGCAGTAAGTGCCTCTTTTTTGATTATTTTATAATAATTTGTGCTAATATCTATAGTGTTCAGGTTTATAAGGACCTTCGAGAGGGACACCAATATAATCAGCTTGTTCTTTTGTTAATTTAGTTAATTTGACACCTAATTTGTCTAAATGCAATCTTGCTACTTCTTCATCTAATTTTTTAGGTAATCTATAAACATCAATTTCATAATTATTTTTCCATAGATCCATTTGAGCAAGAACTTGATTTGTAAAAGAGTTACTCATTACAAATGATGGGTGACCTGTAGCACAACCCAGGTTGACTAATCTTCCTTCCGCAAGTAAAATAATGGAATGTCCATCAGGGAAAATATATTTATCAACTTGTGGTTTAATATTTTCTTTTTTTATACCTGGATAATTATTTAAAGCATCTACTTGAATTTCATTATCAAAATGTCCAATATTACAAACTATAGCACCGTCCTTCATTTTTTCCATATGTTCAATTCTAATAACATCTCTATTACCAGTTGCAGTTACATAGATGTCTCCATAAGAAAGCGTGTCTTCAACAGTTAGTACCTCGTATCCTTCCATAGAAGCTTGCAATGCGCAGATAGGATCTATTTCTGTTACAATTACTCTTGCGCCAAATGCTCTTAGTGATTGAGCAGAACCTTTACCAACATCACCATATCCACATACAACAGCAGTTTTGCCTGCAACCATTATGTCTGTGGCTCTTTTAATGCCGTCGATCAAAGATTCTCTACATCCATATAAATTATCAAACTTAGATTTTGTAACAGAGTCATTTACATTGATTGCAGGAAATAATAATTTCCCTTCTTTTTTCATTTGATATAATCTATGGACACCTGTAGTAGTTTCTTCACTTACACCTTTTATTTTGTTTGCAATTTTATGCCATTTTTCAGGATATTTTTCTAAATCTTCAATTATTAATTTTTGGAGTATTGCTAATTCTTTATTTTGGGTTGTAATTTCTGGTATTTTCCCTGTTTTTTTATATTCTTCTTCTAATCTATATCCTTCATGTATAAATAATGTTGCGTCACCACCATCATCTACAATTAAATCTGGACCTTCTTCTTCTCCATAAGATAAAGCTTGTTTTGTACTCCACCAGTATTCTTCTAAAGTTTCGCCTTTCCATGCAAAAACAGGAACTCCTCTTTTAGCTATTGCAGCTGCTGCATGATCTTGAGTAGAGAAAATATTACAGGAAGCCCATCGTACCTCAGCACCTAATTCCAATAGTGTTTCAATTAATACTGCGGTTTGAATTGTCATATGTAATGAACCGGTAATCTTTGCACCTTTTAATGGCTTTTCTTTTCCATATTTTTCTCTTATTGCCATAAGCCCGGGCATTTCTTTTTCTGCTAATTCTATCTCTTTTCTTCCGAAATCGGCTAAATTAATATCAGCAACTTTATAGGGTATATTTTTCATATCTTGCTCCTTTTTAGTTATTATTTTTTAAATCATTATAGTAATTTTGATGAACACTATCTATTGAAATTATTATGTCAAATAGTTCATCTTTATTATCAAGATATGATATTGCTTCGCCTAAATCATTGTAAATAGCTCCGATATAAGGTAAAATGTAGTTCTGGTAAATAATGGTTCGATTTTTATATTTTTTTAGAAGTTCTAAGCCATGTTTTATGTTTTTAGAGGCTACTTCAACATCTTGATTTTCTAAAGCATTAAAACCTGAATTTATAATTGCTTTTGCCTGTCTATAATCTTTTAAATCTTCTGATAGGATCTCTTCTGTTTTTGCAAGTCTTCTTTCCCATCCGATTCTTTCATCTTTTAAAATTCCATCTTTACAAATTCGCTCTGCTTTCTGGAAATATTTTGTGCCTCCTAATTCAGTATATTCATCTAATATATTTCCAATAGTCATATAAAAATAATAATCGAATATACTTGTTAATTTGTTAAAAGTATATTCATTAAATATTAGAATAGCAGTTGGATCGTAGTATATGGTAACTCTTTTATCTCGATATTTTATATTATAATTTGTTTCTAAAAATTGCATTTCAGCAGTAAATGTTGAGTTGTTACTTCCTATTTTTGTTTTAAGTTTTAGAGTAATATCATAATTTAAGTTTATATCTTCATCACAATATTCTGCCTGACTGAAATAATTTTGCAGTTTATCAGGTAAATCAGAAATTTTAATTTTTGCTGCATCATTTAATAAATCATCTATTATTGTTATTTTCCCCTGGAGATTAAATCCTTTTGTAATTGTGCTGTTAATAAAGATAATTAGTAAAGTTGCTATTATTAGGAGATTTTTCATATTTTAGCTCCTTTTTTTAGAAAGAAATTTTGTATTTTGTTATTATTTCCATTTTCTTCTTGAGAAAAATAGGTTATTAAATATTCTTTTAATTCGTCAGAAGTTATATTTCTAAGTAAGTTTCCTTCAACTGCTAATGATATGTTACCGGTTTCTTCGGATACAACAATAGCAATAGCATCACTTTCTTCAGAAATGCCTAAAGCGGCTCTGTGCCTTAGTCCTAATGATTTATCTAAGAATTGATTTTGAGTAATTGGAAGTATACAGCCAGCTGCTATTATATAATCACCTTTTATTACTACAGCACCATCATGCAAAGGAGTGGGGGGA
The DNA here is from genome assembly GCA_964384205.1 of uncultured bacterium. GTDB lineage: Bacteria > JAGOEH01 > JAGOEH01 > JAGOEH01 > CAYLKS01 > CAYLKS01. The sequence goes on from CAYLKS010000030.1 coordinate 15,264, forward strand.
GTAAAAATTGTCTCAATGAGAGATTCATTTATTAGAGCATTCAAAGGAGTTCCTGTTTCTATTATGCTATCTAAAGGGGCTTCTTTCACCATTACTATTAAAGCTCCGATTTTCTTTTTTGATAAATTATAAATAGCATTTATTAATATATCATAAGTTTTGTTTTTTTCTGCTTTATATATAAATTTGAACCATTTAGATTGCCCCGCTTTTGCCAGAGCGCGTCTTATTTCTGGCTGGAATATAATTAAAAATGCGATAACCCAGATTGTTTTGAATGTATCAACAATCCACATTAATGCTGATAATTGCATTAAATTTGTAATGAAAGTGACAAATACCACAACTAATAATCCCATTAAAAGCGGTATAGCTTTTGTATCTCTTATTATTATAATCATTTTATAAAATATATAAGATACAATGGCAATATCTAAAATGTCCCAATAGTGAAATTCTAAAAAACCAAATAATTTAAATAGCATTTTCCACCTTTTTTAATTCAGTTATTAATTTTACAGCTTCTTTAGCAAATTTAACATCATGCACTCTTAGAATGTTTGCTCCTTTATAAAGACTTATAGAATGCATTATTGAGGTACCATTTAATCTATCATCTGGATTCTGTAAATCTAATATTCTGCCTATAAAAGATTTTCTTGATAAACCGATCAGTATAGGAAAACCTAAATTTTTAAATTTATCAATATTCGAAATAATAGCAAGATTATGAAAATCATTTTTTCCAAAACCAATACCAGGATCAATTACAATATTATTTTTAGGGAGGCCTTTTTCTATTAATAATTTGGTTTTATTCTGGAAATATTCTGTAATTTCCTGAATAACATTATCATAGTATGGATTTTTCTGCATATTTTGAGGAGTACCTTTTATATGCATTAAGATGTATCCTGGTTTATATTGTTGCAAAATATTTACTATTTTGGAATCGAAATCAAAGCCGGAGATATCATTTATAATATCAGCTCCATTTATAATTGCTTCTTTAGCAATTTCAGATTTATAAGTATCAACTGAGACTATTGTTTCGGGAAAGTATTTTTTTATTGATATTATGTTAGGTAATATTCTTTTTTTCTCATCCTCAAGGGAAACAGGTCGTGCTCCGGGCCTTGTGGATTCTGCTCCAATATCAATAATATCTGCGCCCTCTTTCAAATGTTTTTCAACCTGTTCTAAAATTTCTTTCTGTGTTTCTTTTCTGCTTCCGGAAAAAAATGAATCAGGTGTAATATTTACAATTCCCATTATTAGAGGGAATTTATTGAAAGAGTGGTTTAATGTTTTAAACATCATTTTCGCTTATATCTCCATTGTTTATATTTTTTTCTTCATTAGCTTTTTTAATGATTTCATCAATTTCTTCAGCAGATAAGATTTCTTTTTTTAGTAATTCATTGCTGAGAGCATGTAGTTGGTGTATATGAGTTTTTAAAATGTTTTCAGCTTTTTTATAACATAAATCTATAATATTTTTTACTTCTTTATCTATTAAAACAGCAGTTTGTTCACTATAATCTTTGTGTTGTGCTATTTCTCTGCCAAGGAAAATTTGTTCATGTTGACTTCCAAGTTGGAGTGGTCCTAAGGCTTCACTCATCCCCCATTCGCAAACCATTTTCCTTGCAATTTTAGTTGCAACTTCTATATCATTACTTGCACCAGATGTAATTTCATTAAAAATGATATTTTCTGCAAGCCTTCCACCTAATAATTGACAAATTTTATTTATAGCCCATGCTTTTGAGTATAAATGTCTGTCATCTTCAGGCAATGAATGAGTTACTCCTAATGCTCTTCCTCGAGGAATGATAGTAACTTTATGTATAGGATCGGAACCAGGAAGGTGTTTTGCTACTAATACATGGCCGGATTCATGATATGCGATAATTTTTTTCTCTTGAGGAGATATTGTAAGTGACTTCCTTTCAGCACCCATCATTACTTTGTCTTTAGCTTCTTCAAAATCTTCCATTGTAACTTCTGTTTTGTTTTTTCTTGCAGCAAGTAGAGCTGCTTCATTAACAAGGTTAGCTAAATCAGCTCCAGACATCCCAGGTGTGCTTTTTGCAATAACCGATAAATCAACATCTTTTCCTATTTTTATTTTTTTTGCATGTACTTTAAGTATACCTTCTCTTCCCTTTACATCTGGCAAATCAACTACCACCTGTCTATCAAATCTGCCAGGCCTTAATAAAGCAGTATCTAATACATCAGGCCTGTTAGTAGCAGCAATTAGTATAACTCCTTCTTTCGTTTCAAAGCCATCCATTTCTACAAGTAATTGGTTAAGTGTTTGTTCTCTTTCATCATGACCACCACCTAAGCCAGCTCCTCTTTGTCTTCCAACAGCATCAATTTCATCGATAAAAATAATGCATGGGGCATTTTTCTTTCCAGTTTCAAATAAATCTCTAACTCTTGATGCCCCTACCCCTACGAACATTTCCACAAAATCAGAACCGCTCATGCTAAAAAATGGTACGCCTGCTTCTCCTGCAACTGCTTTTGCCAGTAATGTTTTTCCTGTACCCGGAGGGCCTAAAAGAAGAACTCCTTTGGGTATCCTTCCGCCTAATTTTGAAAATTTATGCGGATCTTTTAAAAATTCTATAATCTCTTCTAATTCTTGTTTCGCTTCATCAGCTCCTGCAACATCTTCAAATGTAACTTTTGCTTTATCCGGTGTTAAAAGTTTTGCTTTACTTTTTGCAAAATTAAAAATTCCTTTTTGCCCACCCTGCATTCTAAGCATAAAAAAGAACCATACACCTATGAATAAAAGCCATGGTCCCCACATAATAATAATATTCCAAAAACTTAATCCTTTTTCTTTGGCTTGCACTTCAACGTTATTTTGCATTAATAATTCTACAATTTTAGTATCTTCCAAAGGTAAAAGATTGACTTTAAAATTTCTATAGCTTACAGGTTTGCCATTTACCAGAGTTACTTTTTCTTTTTTTAATATACCTGTAACAGTTTTACCACTTATTTCAACTTTTTGAACATTATTCTCTTCTATTTCTTTTCTAAACTCTGTATAAGTGATTACCGCTTGATTCGATATATTCGGGACAAGAACTTTGCTTATATAAAGTGCTGTTACTATAATTAATAACCATATAGTTAATGTTTTGAAACTATTTTTATTTGGAGGTGGGAAATTAGGTTTTTTAAATTTTAATTTGTTATTATTTTTTTTATTTGTGCTTTGTTCTTCAGATTTATTTTTTTCTTTTTCAATAGAATCTTTAGAATCTTTTTTGCTTTCCTCTGTCATTTTAACTCCTTTATTTCAATTGATAATATTTGTTTTGTGTTGTTTATTACTTTATAATCATCATTTATTATTCCATTTTCGATACATAAACAATCTCCATTGCTATTTCGAATATTAAAAATTAATTTTCTTTCAAATTTTGTATATCCTTTATCTTTAAGAATATCATTAACATTTTTAAGTATATTTGAGTTTAAAAGTTTCAATTTTATCTTATGATTATTTGAAATTATTAATGGAAATTGAATTTTTGAGTAATCCAGTAGAATTTTATTTTTTGTTATTTTTAGACTTTTCATATCAATATTATTTTTAATTGTAGAAATAAATATTTCTTTGTTAAGAAAGTTTATATTATTCGAATAATCATTAATTTGCAATTCTGATTTTTTTATTTTTTTTGCAAGTATTAGAAAATGTTTATTTTTGTAAATATAAAATTTTCTTTTAAAATCTTTTTCAAAAGATATTTTTTGTATGAATAAAGTTACTGTTTCCTGGATCTGATCTGATGAATAGTCTGAAATGCTATTACAGAATTTTTTTAGAAGAAATATAAAAAAATCTGATAATAAATTATTGGGAATTTTCATTAGAGGGGGCAATTTGAGTTTTAATATATAGTTATTATTTGTTATAACAGCTTCCTTGAAAATTGTATTGAAAAATGTTTTGATATTTTCAAGTATGTTATTTTGTAGAATAGATGCTTTATAGAAATGTTGAAGAGCATCTTTATTTATTTCTTGTAAAATAGGAAGAATTATATGTCTGATTTTATTTCTTGTGTATTTAGTTTGATTATTAGTTTTATCGATTCTATATTCTATTTTGTTATCCTGTAAAAATTTTAGTATATTATTTCGTGATATATTTAATAAAGGTCTAATTATATCTTTTTCTTTTATTTTCATTCCTATTATACCTTGAGGTCCCGTTCCCCTTATAAGATTTATCAGCATGGTTTCTGTTTGATCTTCTAAATTATGGGCTAATGCTATATAATCTAAGTTATATTCTTTTTTTATTTGATTAAAGAAATTATATCTTTCATTTCGTGCCCACTGTTGAATATTTCCTTTTTTATGGAATATATTTTTAATATGAATAGGAATATTTAGCATCATGGCATATTTTTCTACTAATTTCATATCTAATAAAGAATCTTTCCCTCTTAAATTATAGTTAACATGCGCTATTCTCAAGTCGATTGTTATTTTTTTCTTTAATTCATTAAACATAAAAAGAAGACAGACAGAATCCGGTCCACCTGAACAACCAATTAGAAATTTTTTATTGTCTAAACTCTCATTAATACTCTTGCATATGTTTTTATAAAATTCTAAAAATAGTTCCACACAATTATTATAAATCTTTTTTAAATTAAAGTCAAGATATATTATACTAATGATATATACATTTTAGAGGTTGGAGTTATATTTAGTTTTTGGGAGTCAGCATATTTTTTTTTGATTTTTGTTCAAAATATCATAAAGTATGAGAAGGTTTTTGTCCTTGAAAAATAAATAATTTTATCTTATATTTATACTATGAAAAGAAAGTTTTTTACATTAATTTTTATATTTTTTTTAATAGTTATTGATAGTTTTGCATTTGAAAAGGATAGTATTTATAATTTTCTTGATACCCTTTCTTATACTTATATTAGGGCAAGGACGGATACAGTTGCTAATAAATTACTTTCACAAATTAATAAAGTAAATTATGCTTTTTATAAAGCAAAGATTTATGCATTTTTAGGATTTGAAAAATATGTTAAGCTTAAAATTGATTCTGCTGAGGAATATTTAGCTAAAATAGATTCTTCTCTTTTAAAAAAAATAAAAGATGATAAAAAAAGGGCTACAATATTATTGATGGTATATCGTATGAAAGCTTTTATTTTTCATCAGAAGAGGGATATTCTTATGGCTTTGAAATATTATAATATGGCAATGAAAGAAGCAAAAAAATTAAATGATATGAAAATGGTTTCTTCTCTTTTATCTACTGTTGGAATATTAAATTTAAAGATTGGTAACATTGATGAAGCTTTATATGTTTTTTTCGAAGCATTGAATATTAACAAAAATATTAATGTTCAGGAAGGAATGGCTTGGGATTATTATTTAATTGCAAAGTCTTATATGAAATCAGGTAAGATAGAAAAGAGTTTGGATTTCGCTAATCGTTCAATTGATTTATATTTACAGTTGGCTAAATCAGACTCTACTTTTTTTAGTGGAGTTTTATTAGGGAGTTATTTAAAAATTAATATGTTTTTAAATAATAAGGATTACAAGAAGGCAGTAGATATTACTAAAAAAATATTGGAATATTCTTCTTTTGTACCTAATAATAAAATAATCATATCAGATGTATACTTTTATGCTGGAAAGGTTTATTTTAACACTAAAAACTATAATTTAGCAGAACAATATTTAAAAAGATCATTACGAATAAGAGAGAGTATAGAGCATCATCATGGTATAGGACTTTGTCATTATTTTTTAGCAAAATTATATAATAAAAAAGGGGAGTATAATCTTTTTATCAAGCATTTAGATATGGCAAAAGAAGAAGCTTTAAAAGGAAATTATTTTAATTTATTAAAAGATATTTATAGTTTATATATTGATTGGTATGTCAAAAATAAGAAATACAAAGATGCTTTTGAAGTTTTGAATAAATATAATATAATAAATGATTCTTTAATGAGGCAAGAATTAAATAATAAATTGGCTGGTTTTAATGTAAAATATGCTGTTGATAAAATAAAATTGGAAAATACATCTCTTAAAGATACCATTGCTTTTAAAGATAAACATATTATTCTATATAAGTTTATGTTAGGTATTATTATTGTGGGAATGCTAATACTGGTATTTCTTATAATCAGACAAAGAAAATTGAATAAGGAAATTGCCCGTTTAAGTAATGAATATTATAATAATAGCATCACGGATAAACTTACAGGTGTATATAATAGAACAATTTTGTATGAAATTTTTGAAAAAGAAATAAGTAGAGCTATGAGATATGATTTTTCTTTTTCTATCATTATATTTGATATAGATGATTTTAAATTGATTAATGATACTTATGGACATCTGATAGGAGATTATGTTTTAAAAGAAATTGCTAACATAATAAACAATAATATAAGAAAAGAAGATTATGTGATTAGATTTGGAGGAGAGGAATTTTTGGTTATGCTTCCTCAGATCGATAAAAAATCCGCTCAGAGAGTAGCAGAAAAAATTTTAATGTTGGTTTGTAATAAAGATTTTGCTGTTGAAGGGAAAAATATTAGAATTACAATAAGTGGCGGAGTGTCGGAATTTGATAAAAGTTATATCAATAGTGCTGAATTAATGCTGAAAAGTGCAGATGAAGCCCTTTATAAGGCAAAAGAAATGGGTAAAAATAGAGTAATTGTTGCATAATTTTTTATAAGGGGAGTTCAATGATAAAAAATAATGAGAATTCAATGAGGAAAATTATTTTCAAGCAAGCAGATTCAGAAGAAGAGTTACTACAGATAGCTGATCTGGCATCAAAGACATTTTCAAGAAGGAGCTATTTTGATTTTTTTGAAAAAATAAGAAGATATCAGAAAGAAGATTTTTATTTTAAACCGGAATTTTGTTTTATAGCTAAAGAGAATGGTAAAGTTGTATCCCATATTTCAATTACTGTGAGAGAAGTAAAAATAGGTGGGAGTGTTGTGAGATTAGCAGGCATTAGTGATGTGTGCACAGATAAGGATTATCGGGGATTAGGTTTGTCGAAACAATTAATGTTGAACGCTATTGACTATATGAAAAAAAATGGATTTGCGTTTTCATTGCTCTATGGAATTCCTAATTATTATCATAAATTTGGTTATATTGAAAGTATTCCTGAAAGTTATTTTATGATTTCCAGAGATAATATACTGGAGCCGGAGCAGGTAGATATATCCAAATATGAATTGAATATTGGTTTTGATTTTTCTTTATTAGAAGATGTGAAAAGGTTATATCAAAAGCAATATTTGAAGTGCAATGGTATAGCATTGAGGCCAGATAAAAATTTTTTTTATTTATCACTTATCAATAATCATTTTTATTATTTAAGAGATAAAGAAAGAGGAAATATTGTTGGTTATTTTTATGCCTGGGACGAATATTCGGCAAGTTTTATTATTAAAGAATTAGCAGTATTAAATGAGTCATTAAATAGTATTTTATTAAGTTATATAAAACAATTAGCTCAAAAATATAAAGTATATGATATAAAATTTTATATTCATTTGGATAATCCATATTGTGATTTTTTGAAAGATATAGGTGCAGAATCAAGATCAGAATATAGGTTTATTGGTCAGGGTGGGGCAATGACAAGAATTATAGATATGAAGATATTGTTTGAAGAACTTAAAAATGAATTGAAAAATCGTATTATTAATTCTCAATTTTTAAATAAAAATTTTACAGTTAAGATTAACAATATTGATGATAAGAAAAATATTTTTTTAAATTATATGGATGGTGAATTGAATATTTTAGAAAGTGCTAAAAATTTTGATGTTGAAATAAATATTGATAATAGGTTTTTTTCGCGTGTCATAATAGGGTATTGGAATTTTGAAAAGTTTTATAAACTTTCAGGAATAGAAAATGATCTTGATATAAAGGCTATTGAGTTATTAAATAAAATTTTTCCTGAATTTAATTTTTATTTACTAAAAACAGATTATTTTTAAAATGTTAATTAAAAAAATATAAATTAATTAAAAAACATAAATTATTTTTTTTCTTCTTGACAAAATAAAAAAAAATATTATAATATGATTAATTAATTTATTAAATGAATTAACGATTGATAATTGATACAAAGGAGATAGGATGAAATATGGCAGTTTTTCGAATGATGGGAGAGAATATATAATTACTAATGTAGCAACTCCTAAACCATGGATTAATTATATATATAATAAGAATTATTTTTCTACAATTTCGCAGAATGCAGGGAGTATTAGTTATTATAAAAGCCCTCTGCATGGTAGAATAACAAGATATAGAATAAACGATGTGCCTTATGATAGGCCAGGAAAATATATTTATTTAAAAGATAAAAAAACAGGAGATTATTGGTCTTTAAGCTGGCAACCAACAGGTAAATGTAAGGATTGTTATAAGGCTATACACGGTTTTGGCTATACAAAACTTTTATCCAATGTTAATAATATTTCTTCTGAAGTTTTATATTTTGTACCATTGAATGATGATCTGGAGATATGGCGTGTTACACTGGAAAATAAAAATGATTTTGATATTGAACTGGAAATTTATTCTTATGTGGAATTTGCTTTAGGGCATGCTTTAATTGATTTAATAAATCAATGTGATGATCAGCATTTTAATCGGGTATATTTTGAAAGAGATTTAAATACATTATTTGCAACTAAAACTTATTGGGTAACTCAGAACATGGGAACTCAGCAACAGGAAAATCAGGAGTGGGATAGATGGGCGTTTTTTACTTCAAGTTTGACTGTTAAAGAATATGAAACTTTGAGAGAAAGGTTTATTGGGGTATTTAGAAATGAAAATAATCCAGAAGCAATAGAAAAAGGATTGCTTTCTTCTAAGGATACAGACTTTGGAAATGCTATCGGAGGATTGAAGTCTGAAATTAATTTAAAAGCTGGAGAGAAAAAAGAATTTGTTATCATTCTTGGAGTTTTGGAAAAAGCAAGATTTGATAAATTAAAAAATAGTGTTACTAAGTATTATGATATAAATTTAGTTGATAAAGCTTATGCTGAAGTTTTAGCTTATTGGGATAACTGGTTTTCTCATATAAAAGTAGATATTCCTGATAGAGATGCCCAGGTCTTTATGAATTACTGGAATCAATATCAGGCAAAAGTGGCTTTTGATGTTGGAAGGGTTGCAAGTTTTTATTACTGGGGTATTGGTCGTGGCTTTGGTTTTCGTGATACTTCTCAGGATACAATAGCAACTCTTATTGCAGAACCTCAAAAGGCAAAAGAGAGAATTTTTCTTTTATCAAGGCAGATGTTTAAAAATGGAAAAGTTTATCATCATTTTTATGGAGATGGTCAGGGTGAGACAACAGGGCATAATGATGATTCTTTATGGTATATACTTGCAGTAACAGAATATATCAAAGAAACAGGTGATAAAGATATTCTTTATCATAAAGAGAAATTTTTAGATGGAAAAGAAAGTACTATTTTAGAGCATTTGTATGCTGTTGTTAAGTATGCTTCTGAACATCTTGGAAAACATAATTTACCTATATTTGGGAGAGGTGATTGGAATGATACTTTAGATTATATTGGTGGTGAAGAAGGTGGCGAAAGTGTTTGGTCTGCTATGTTTTATGTGGCAATGCTAAATAGTTTGGTTGAATTGTTATCTTTTTATGATATAGATGAGAAATTAGATGAAATAATAGAATTAAGAGATAAGATAAAAAATTCTATTGAGGAATATGCGTGGGATGGTAATTGGTATATTCGTGCTTTTAAAGGGAATGGAGAAAAACTTGGAGCTTCAAATAATGAAGCAGGTAAAATTTTCTTAAATCCTCAATCCTGGGCTGTTATTGCGAGTGTAGGAAATAGGGAAAGATTGCTTAAGGCAACAGACAGCGTCAAAGAATTGTTAGATACGGATTATGGGATTAAAATATGTGCGCCTGCTTTTCGAGAAATAGATCCGGAAATTGGCCTTGTTACCAGATGTGTTGCCGGGAAGAAAGAAAATGCTGCTGTATTTTGTCATCCTTATACATGGGGTATTATGGCAGAATGTATTTTAAAGCGTGGTAATAGAGCTTATGAATATTACAAGAAAATATTGCCGAATAGAATAGATTCTGATATTTTTCAGGCTGAACCGTATGTTTTTTCACAATATATTACAAGTGATGAACATCCTACTGCTGGAATGGCGAGTCATTCATGGCAAACTGGTACCGCAGCATGGATGTTTAAAATTTCCATTGAATATATTTTAGGAATTAGACCTACCTATGAAGGTCTTTTAATAGACCCTGTGATTCCTTCAGAGTGGGACCAATTTTATGTCGAAAGATTTTTTAGGAATACTTTGTATAAGATAACTGTTGAAAATCCAAATCATGTTGAATCTGGGGTCAAAGAAATTTATGTTAATGGAAAACATTTTGACAAAAATGTGGTTCATGATTATAATAAAGTATGTGAAGTAAAAGTTGTGATGGGATGAAAAATATGAGAGTGTTGATAGTTTTTTGTTTGTTAATTTTTTTCATTAACTGTGTGCCTAAAAGTAAGAAATTGGAAGATAAAGTTTCTTCTGAAGATGGCAAAATAACTATAGTGTATTGGGATATGCCGCATTGGCGTGGATACTTTGGAGATGCTCTTGATCAGCATGAGCCTTTTGATCAATGGCAGTTGAGAAAAATAAAAGAATTTGAATTGATGCATCCTGATGTGAAAATAAAATTTTTAATGATTCCCTGGGAAAATGAAAGGTTGAAATTAGAGCTTGCCCTTACTGCTGGAAATCCTCCTGATATTGCTTATATGAATGCTGAAAATTTAGTGAGGCATGTTTCTGCTGATAGGCTTGAGCCAATTGATGATTATTTGACAGAAGAAGATAAAAATGATTTTTTACCTGAGGTTTTAGATGAAGTAAAAGTTAATGGAAAATATTATGCATGGCCATGGTATATTGGTTCTATGGCAATTGCTGTTAATCTTGATTTATTTGAAGAGAGAAATGCTTTAGATTTATTACCTGAAAATGAGGAAAAATCCTGGACATGGGAAGAATTTTTAAAAGCTGCTAAAAAACTTACTTTTGATAGAGACGGTGATGGTAAAATTGATGTGTATGGTTTTGGAGTTTTTGGAGGAGATAATTATTATTATCTATATGATCCTTTTTTTGCAAGTAACGGATTAGTAACTCAATATAATGAAGATGAGACAAAATCTTCTTATTCTTCTCCTTTAGCAAAAGAAACGGCACATTTTTTAGCTGATTTGGTTTTTAAGCATAAAGTTGCGCCTCCAGGAGCTGTAGGAATAAAATATTCAGATATATATACAATGTTTTTACAGCAAAGGATTGCAATGTTGCCAGGTGGAATGTGGATGATAGCAGCTATTCCAGCACAGGCTACAAAACCTTTTAAATATACATTTGTTCAATATCCACATAATCATGATTTTAAATCTTATTCTAATCCTACACTTGCAACTTATGTTGTTTTCAAACAGAATAATAAAAAGAAAAAAGATTTAATAATGGAATTTGCAAGATACATGACTAATACTCGTAACGATATTGCTGTTGTAGGGAATACCACTTTTCCTGTGCGTAGATCATGTGGTTTTCCGTATTATGGAGATGATAAATTTAATGTATTCAAATATTATATTACTCATTTTATTCCTTATGAAAAAAAGCCACATTCTGAAGAGAGAAAAAATATTTCCAAAGAATTTTTTCAAGCTTTGTTATCAGGATTCAAAAAGCCGGATGAAGCTTTAAAGATATATGTAGAAAAAATGAATAAAATGCTTGAAAAGGAAAGACAGGGAAAAACTAAATTATGAAAAATACCAATTATTTAGTATGGTCGTATATTTTTATATTACCTGCGCTTGCTTTATTTTTTCTTATGACATTTTATCCAGTAATACAGGCTGCGTTGATGGCTTTTTATTCTTATGATCCCTTCCGTGGTGGTTCCATGGGAAATCCGATTTTTGTTGGATTTGATAATTTTAAAGAGGTATTATCGGATGTTATATTTTGGAAATCTATCAAGAATACTTTAATATATACTTTTTTTGTCGTACCAGTTACTACAGTTATTACATTATTTTTGGCATATTTTATTACTCCATTACACAGAAAATGGCAGACATTTTTTAAATCTGTTTTTTATTTGCCATCTATTGCTTCAGATGCTGTTATTGCTTTGATATGGTTCTGGATTTTTAATCCTATGTTCGGATTATTAAATTATTTTTTATCTTTTTTTGGATTGGGACCTATTTTTTGGCTTGGAGACACAAACTGGGCATTGTTTAGCATAATATTGATGATGTCTGTTTCTTATTGGGGGATGAATGTGATAATTTTTACTGTGGCTTTTGATAATATTCCTAATAGTTTATATGAAGCCGCTGATATTGATGGGGCAACATTTACGCAAAAATTTTTTAGAATTAGTTTACCAATGATAAAACCTACTATTCTTTTCATATTAGTTATGGGAACCATAAATGCTCTTCAAATTTTTACTCCTATGTATATGATGACTCAGGGCGGGCCAAATTATGCTACAACATCTGTGGTTTATTTGATTTATGAGACTGCTTTTAGAAATCAAAGATTGGGTATTGCAGCAGCACAATCGTTTATTCTTTTTTTAATAATTATAGTGTTTACTATACTGCAGTTTAAAATTGTTCAAACAGAGCAGGATTAATTTTATGAAATTGAAAAGAAATAAAATAGCCTATATTATTATTCTTTTGCCATTTGCTTTTATTTCGATAATCCCTTTATATTGGATGTTTATTTCAGCATTTAAAGATCCCGCATCTATTATAAAAATGCCACCAGATTGGATTGTGTTAAATCCAACTTTGAAAAATTTTATATCACTTTTTCAAAGCTCAAAAATTTTACGATGGTTTATTAATAGTGTAGTTGTAGCGGGTTTTGTTACAGCAGGCAATATTATTTTTGATACTATGGCTGGTTATGCTTTTGCAAAAAGAAAGTTTTTTGGTAATAAATTGTTTTTTTGGCTTATTATGGGCGGATTGATGATTCCTTCTCAGATTACTTTGATACCTTTGTTTTTACTAATGTTAAATCTGGGGTTTTATAATAATTATGCTGGATTGATAATACCAACAATTGCAACTCCCTTTGGAATATTTTTGATGAAGCAGTTTATTGAGACTATACCAATGGATTTAGAATCTGCTGCGAGAATAGATGGTGCGAGTGAAATGCAGATTTTTTGGAAAGTGATTTTTCCTCTTAGCAGGCCTGCCTGGACTGTAACAGGGCTTTTTCATTTTGTTGCTAATTGGAATTCTTTCTTATGGCCGTTGATTATGGTAGATTCAGATGCTATGCGAACATTACCAATTGGGTTATCTACGTTAAAAAGTCAATACAGTGTTGATTTTGGAATTATGATGGCAGGAGCAGTTTTTGCAGCATTGCCTATGTTTATTGTGTTTTTTGTTTTTCAAAAGTATTTTTTTGCTGGCCTAACAGTGGGCTCAATTAAAGAGTAGGATGAATCTCGTAAGAGAAGGAGGGCTTATTGAACAATATTTTTGTGTTGTAATTTTCCCTTTATTTTAACTATTAACCTCAAAAAAAGGAGTACGTTATGAGGTTTAAAAAAGCTTTAGTGCTTTTGTTTGTATTAATGTTTGTTGCTGGCTGGACAGCTTTTGCACAGACTCCAGGAGAGAAGGTAGGAGATACGAAGTTAGACGTATGTGTATATTATAGTGGAACACCTAATTATATATGGGCAGGCACAGGTGGAGCGGTAGTAGCGTATGCAGTAGGAACGCCGGATACTATAACAGGCACAGAGACAGATTTTAAAGTAGTGGTAAAGAATGTAGAGAGTGGAGAGAGTGTTACATTGAGTTTACCTGATGATGATGAGAATGCGAAGTTTGGAATAGGAACCCCAGCAGTGACAAAGATGAGTGATGGCAGGACAGTAGTTATGACGATAACAGGAGGAATCCCATGGGGATACATTGGAGGCTGGGCTAAAGGTGGATATTTATTTATGGAGAATAGTGCAGGCAGTGGAGATTATAGTCCGATTTGGTTAATAGATTTTGCATCGAGATATGATTTGATTTTACAGCCATATATAGATGTAGATGAAAATGGAATAATTCATTTAGCAGCGTATGATGGATGGGGATATGGAATAAATTATATGAATTCAGAGGATGATGGATTTACTTTTGGCAATGCGATTATGTGGGAAGCAGGAAACTTGATAGTACCGACGGAGAGAGAAGAAGCTAATAATAATATTTTAGGTGCAGGCATGGCAGTAAGTAGTACAGGCAGAGTAGCCTTATATCAACAGGATGAATGTGGAGATGTAGCGGTACAGGAGAGTGAAGATGGAGGGATTAGTTGGTTAGATCCATTTTTATTGATGAACAATCCGCCTGTACCGGAGGATGGAGATCCTGATCATGTAAGACCAAACAGAAATGCGGATGCGGTATATGATGCGAATGATAATTTACATGTAGTATTTGAAGGAACATATTTCTTAATAGGTACAGATGAAAATATAAAGGCGAGATCAACGAGATTTGGAAAGGGAGCCTTAGGAGATAATTATGTGAATTTTATACCACATCCAGCGGATTATAAGGATAGAATTATGCACTGGAGTGAGGCAACAGGAGTTACAACAGCAGCGGTATCAGTAGCGCCATCAGTAGATTTGGACAGAAGATATTTATCATTTGCAGGAAGTAGTTGGTTCACAATGGTTAATTTCCCAAGTGTAGCAGTTGATAAGAGCACAGGAGCGTTATATGTAGCGTATACCCAGTTTAATGAGAATGATGCGTCAAAAAGTCAGATGGCTTGGGCAGAAGGAGACACAACAGATTTTTATTATGGCTATGGAGACATATATTTTGTAGCAAGTACAGATGGAGGAGCGACCTGGAGTACACCGGTTAATTTGACAAACACGAAGGGATTTGATGAGAGATATCCGAAGATGTACAAGGAAGTAGTGGATGGCAAGATACACATGGCATATTATGGAGACAATGAAGCAGGAATGCAGTGGGGATTTCCAGACGATGCAGAGAATTGGGATTGTGGTGTTTATTATTATGCCTTCGATCCTACAACTATTGAACCTACTCCAACACAGACTCCAGGAGAGAAGGTAGGAGATACGAAGTTAGACGTATGTGTATATTA
>CAYLKS010000030.1:30696-36955 GCA_964384205.1 uncultured bacterium
TTCCAGACGATGCAGAGAATTGGGATTGTGGTGTTTATTATTATGCCTTCGATCCAGCAAAATATACTGATGTAAATGAAAACAGACATAATAACAATATTAAATCTTTCGCTCTTTATAACAACTATCCAAACCCATTTAACTTAACCACAGCTATTAAATATTCAATTAAGAAATCAGCTGATGTTAAGTTAGAAATTTATAACTTAATGGGACAGAAAGTAAAGACTTTAGTTAATAATTATGTAGCAGCTGGTACTCATACAGTAAGATGGGATGGAAGAGATGATAATGGTAATGTAGTAGCATCAGGTGTTTATTTCTATAAATTGACAGCAGATGGTAAGACAGCAGCTAAGAAATTAACATTACTTAAGTAATAAAAATTAGTTTTTTACTCCCCCTGCATAACAAAGTAGGGGGAGTTTTTTTAAACCTGCTTTTAGATATCTCATAATTTAGGGGTAGCTAAAAATAGGTTTAAAATTAGATATCTCTTGCTTGACTATTATTATAAGTTTTTGTATATTTATGAAAAATAATTGAAACAAATAGGAAGGAGCTATAAATGTATAGAAAAGTTTTTTTTATTTTTATTATATTGGGAAGTTTGATATTTTTTTGCAGTGAGAAACCTAAAAATGATTTTGTAATTTATCTTAATGATTCAATAGGAGTAAAATATGATTTGGCTAAAGCTCGATTGAGAAATAGCAAATTTTATAAAAATAAAGAATTGTTAACTATTGATAATCTAAGGCAGTTTTTGTTGGATCAATATGGTTTTAAATTATATTTACTTGCAGAAGGGTATAAAAATGGTCTTGATAAAGATCCGGGATTTAAAACAGCTCTTAAAGATAGAATAAATCAAAGTTATTTAATGTATGTTAATAAAATCTTTAAAATTGATAAATTTAAAGTAGATGAAGTTGATTCAAATTATGTTAGAGACGTTTATAATCTTTTGGGTAAAAAGGTAAAAGTCGATTTTATGAGATTTTATTCAAAGGATTTGGCAGATAGTGTTTATAATTTGGTAAAGTCCAATAAAATTTCTTTTGATAGTGCAATGGGACGTTTTTATCCCTATGGATTAAAGATTAAGGGGAAAACTTTTTTTGTTGGTTTTTTTGATTATCCGGATAGTGTTTGGAAAATTATAGTTCATTCTAAAGCCAAAGAGGTTTTAAAACCAGTTAAAATGAGAAGTTCTTATTTTGTTTTCAGGATTGATACTGTTGCAAAGGCTAAAATAGGCAATTATGACAATATAAAAAAGGAGCTAACAAAGAGAATTGCATCTAAATTAGGAAGATTTAAATTTGAATCTTATATGGATTCTATAATAGCAAATACTAAAATAGCTTTTAATGAAAAACTGATTAAAATGTTTTTTGATGATTTTAACAAATTGACAACAGAATATAAAGATTCTTGTATGGCAGTTTTTGAGGGCAATTGTATAACTTATACAGATATTTTTTCGAGGGTTTCTCCTTTTTCTGTTAAAATAGTTGATAATATAAAATTGGCTATTGTAGATCGGGTAATTGATTATGTGATGATTGATGTTATAAAGAAATATTTACATCCAGAGGAAGATTCTATATTTAAAAAACGTCTGGAAAGAATAAAAACAGATGAGCTTATCAGATATACAAATTATAAATTAATTGAATCTAAAGTTAATCAGTATATTGTTACAGATATGGATGCAAAGAATTTTTATGAAAAACATAAAAATGATTATAAGACAGGCTTTGAGGTAAATAAAAATACAATTAAGCACAGGATACAAAAGGAATATTATAGAAGCCTCCATAATCAATTTGTAAGTGATTGTGAAAAGAAATATAAAATAAAAATAAATGTAAAATTACTTAAATCTATTATTAATGAATTGAAATAAGAAAGGAATATAGTAAAGATGAAATTGAAGGTGTTCTTTTTAATATTGTTTTTTATTAGTATACACAGAGGAGATGAAATGAGAAAAAAGTTACAAGAACCAGCAGTAATTTTTAATCCAAAACATTATATTTGTTATAAAGTAGAAAAGCCTATAGAAGTTGACGGCAATATAGAAAAAGAACAATGGCAAAAAGCAGAATGGACAGATTATTTTGTTGATATAGAGGGAGATATTCAGCCAAAACCTTATTATAAGACGAGAGTTAAGATGTTATGGGATGACAGTTATTTATATTTTGCAGCAGAACTTGAAGAGGAGCATATATGGGCTACTTTAACAGAAAGAGAATCTATAATATTTCATGATAATGATTTTGAGATTTTTATTGATCCTGATGGCGATACCCATAATTATTATGAATTTGAGGTAAATGCTTTTGGTACTATATGGGATTTAATGTTAATAAAACCTTATAGAGATGGTGGCCCGTATGTTGTTGGTTGGGATATAAGAGGGATAAAAGTAGGAGTTTCAATAGACGGAACTATTAATAATCCGAAGGATAAAGATATAAGATGGACTGTGGAAGTTGCTATGCCATGGGAAATATTAAAAGAATGCGCACCGGGAAGAGAAGTTCCAAAAGCTTATGATCAATGGAGAATTAATTTTTCTCGTGTTGAATGGGATGTTGATATTATTGATGGTAAATATGTAAAAAGAAAAGATCCGAAAACTGGTAAAAATTTTCCTGAACATAATTGGGTATGGTCTCCTCAGGGACTTATAAATATGCATTATCCTGAGATGTGGGGTTTTGTACAGTTTTCTGATAAGATAGTTGGTACTGGAAAAGATGAATTTGTTATGAATAAAGAAGAATATGTGAAATTTGCTTTAAGAAAATTATATTATAGGCAATGGAATTATTTTGTAAGATTTGGAAAGTTTAGTAATAATTTAGAAGATTTATATAAAAATGATATAAAAGAATTGGATTTTATTCCAGAATATAAATTTGATCCTATTATAGAAACAACGTCATCATTGTTTGAAATTAAAGCTAAATCTTTTAATGGAAATTTTATTTGGCATATAATGAATGATGGTAAAGTATGGAAAAGTAAATAAAATTAATTTATAAAAAGCTGATGATGATACTTATTTTTTCTTTTTATCAATATATTTGAATATGATAAATAGAGAGTCTTATATAATATAAATTATTGGAAAAAAAAGGCTTGACAATCGTTTAAAAAGATTTTATATTATAGACTCACTTTAATTGGTGTATTGGCACTTAACTTATTGCTAAACAATAAAAAGGAGGAATGTTTGCCAACGATTAACCAGTTAGTTCGATTTGGACGAAAGCAGGTAACAAAGAAATCATCTGCACCTGCATTACAGAATTGTCCTCAGAAAAGAGGAGTATGTACAAGGGTTTACACAACAACTCCCAAGAAGCCAAATTCAGCTTTGAGAAAAGTGGCTCGTGTTAGATTAACAAATGGTATTGAGGTTACTGCATATATTCCAGGTGAAGGACATAATTTGCAGGAACACTCCATTGTATTGATTAGAGGTGGTCGTGTTAAAGATTTGCCTGGTGTAAGATATCATATTATTCGCGGTGCATTAGATTCTGATGGTGTTGCTGATAGAAAGATTAGTCGTTCAAAGTATGGTACAAAAAGACCTAAAAAATGATTAGGAGTGTTACATGGGTAGAAGAAAAAAAGTGCAAAAAAGGGAAATTTTACCAGATCCTGTTTATGGAGACTATTTGGTTTCTAAATTTATTAATTATGTGATGAAGGATGGTAAAAAATCCATAGCAGAAAAAATTTTGTACAAAACAATTGATATTTTAGGTGAAAAAACAGGTAAACCAGGGCTTGAAGTTCTTCATAAAGCTGTTGATAATGTAAAGCCTTTGGTTGAGGTTAAATCAAGACGTGTTGGTGGTGCGACTTATCAGGTTCCTGTTGAAGTTAGACCTGATAGGAAATTAGCGTTAGCTTTAAGATGGATTATCGGTTTTGCAAGGGCAAGTAAGGGAAAAACAATGGCCGAAAGATTGGCTAATGAATTATTGCTTGCTTATAAGGGTGAAGGTGCTTCTATTAAGAAGAGAGATGATACTCACAGAATGGCGGAAGCAAATAAGGCTTTTGCTCATTACAGATGGTAAACTAAAAATGAAGGAGATTTGGGATTAGATGGCACGGCAGGTTTCTATTGATAAGGTAAGAAATATCGGAATAATGGCTCATATTGATGCTGGTAAAACAACAACAACAGAAAGAATTTTATTTTATACAGGTAGAACTCATAAGATTGGTGAAGTTCATGATGGTACTGCAACAATGGATTGGATGGAGCAGGAAAAGGAAAGAGGTATTACTATAACATCGGCTGCAACAACTGCTTTCTGGAAGAATCATAGGATTAATATTATTGATACTCCAGGTCATGTTGATTTTACTGCTGAGGTTGAAAGATCTTTAAGGGTGTTGGATGGTGCTATTGCGCTATTTTGTGCTGTTGGTGGTGTTGAACCTCAATCTGAGACTGTATGGAGACAGGCAGATAAATATAATATTCCACGAATATCTTTTGTTAATAAGATGGATCGTACAGGTGCAGATTTTTATAGAGTTGTGAGCATGATTAAAGAAAGATTAGGTGGTAATCCTATTCCTATTCAAATTCCTATTGGTTCTGGTGAAATTTTTAATGGTATAGTTGATTTGATTAAGATGAAGGCGGTTGCGTGGGATGAACATAATATGGGTGCTACTTATGAAGAATTTGATATTCCAGAAGATATGTTGGAGGATGCTCAGGTTGCAAGAGAGCAATTGTTAGAAGCAGTTTCTGATTATGATGATACTTTAATGGAAAAATTTCTTGAAAATCAACCTATTGATGAAAAAGAAATTAAGGCTGCTCTTCGTAAGGCAACCATTAATTGTGATATTGTGCCTGTATTATGTGGCTCTGCTTTTAAAAATAAAGGTGTACAGAGATTGCTTGATGCAATAATCGATTTTTTGCCTTCCCCTATAGATCTTCCTCCTATTGAAGGAGAAGATTATGATTTAAAAAAAATAACAAGAAAACCTAATGATGATGAGTCTTTTTCTGCTTTAGCTTTTAAAATTATGACAGATCCTTATGTTGGTAGGTTAACTTTTATAAGGATTTATTCAGGTACATTAAAAGCAGGCTCATATATTTATAATTCTACTAAAAAAACTAAAGAAAGAGTTGCTAGAATATTGCAAATGCATGCTAATAAAAGAGAAGAGCGAGATGAACTTTATTGCGGTGATATAGGTGCTATTATTGGTTTGAAGAATACAAAAACAGGTGATACTTTATGTGATGAAAATGCGCCTATAATTTTAGAATCAATGACATTTCCAGAACCGGTTATTAACATTGCAATTGAACCTAAAACTAAAGCAGATCAGGATAAATTGATAAATTCTCTTTTAAAGCTTGCAGAAGAAGATCCTACTTTTAAAATAAAAACAGATGAAGATACCGGTCAGACTATAATAAGCGGGATGGGTGAGTTGCATCTTGAGATTATAGTTGATAGATTATTGAGAGAATTTAATGTTGCAGCCAATATAGGTAGACCTCAAGTTTCTTATAAAGAAGCTATTACAGCTACTGCTGAAGCTAATGTTAAATATGCAAAACAAACTGGTGGTAGAGGACAATATGGTCATGTAGTGATAAAAATTGAGCCATTGGAAAATAATAAAGGTTTTGAATTTGTTGATCAAATAGTCGGTGGCGCAATTCCTAAAGAGTATATTAAGCCAGTAGAAGAAGGTATTAAGCAGGCTTTAGAAGAAGGAATACTTGCAGGATATCCTATTGAAGGTGTTAGGGCATATCTTGTAGATGGTAGTTATCACCCAGTTGATTCTTCTGAAATGGCATTTAAAATTGCAGCTTCAATGGCATTAAAAGAAGCAGCGAAAAAAGCAAAACCTGTATTGATGGAACCTATAATGGATTTGGAAGTAGTTACTCCTGAGAATTATCTCGGAGATGTTATAGGAGATATTAATGGAAGGCGTGGGAAAGTATATGCTATGGAAGATAGAGATACAGCTAAAGTTGTGCGTGCTAATGTCCCTTTGAGTGAGATGTTTGGGTATGCTACTGTTTTACGTTCTTTTACTCAGGGGAGAGCAATATTTACAATGAAGTTTAAGATGTTTCAGCAAGTACCACATAATATAGCAGAAAAAATTATAAATGATTAATTTTAACAAATATAAGCAAGGAGAGAAGTTATGGCGAAGGAGAAATTTGAGAGGA
>CAYLKS010000031.1:0-36762 GCA_964384205.1 uncultured bacterium
TATTTTTCTTCCCTTAATCCAAATAAATCACGATGGAATACTTTCGACTCTTTCGGATTTTTATTCTTAATAAATAATGCAATTGCTACGCCCTGACGAATATCAAAAACATTTTCATCTTTGCCGCCGTCTGGTGTGGTCTCTTTTTTCAAACTGTTACCGTGCAGATCGAGAATATAAATTTCATCAAAAGTTTTCATCAGACTTTGACGCATTCCGCGGAAGGTGGGATTATCCAGATAACTATGATTAGTGATCATACCCACAATACCATAGCCTGATTTTTGAATTTTCCACTGAGCAAAACGCAGAAACTTCACGTAATCATCTTGCAACCATTTAGGGTTTTTCTCGCCAAGCGGTTTTCCGTCCACTTTATAATAACTTTGCACACCGTCAATATCTTCCTTGAGCAACCGTTCCGTCCATTTATTGATATTAGAAGATATACCGCTATAAGGCGGATTGCCTAAAATCACCAGTATTGGCTGTTCTTTTTTAACTTTTCCAGCAAGATGGCTTTCTTCACTTAGCGCAGAAAGTCCCGGGATAGAAATCTGCTCAATTTCTTCCATTTCCAGTGTATTAGTCAAATAAAGTTTAAATCGTTCATCTTCTGCCATTTTATAACCGAGTTCTTCAAAGATAAAACCCATCTTCAAATGTCCAATTGCATAAGGCGCCATCATAAGTTCAAAAGCATAAAAATTTTTCAGAATAACCTGCTTGATCAATGTATGCAGACCGCCTTCGCCATATTTTTTTTTGAATTCATTAATAGCCAGTTGAATTGCTTCAGCCGGGAAAGTCAAAGTCCCGCCTGCTGGATCGAGCAATTTTATCTCTTTGCTGGCAAGTCCGTCTGCCAATCCAAAATGTGATTTTAAAATAGAATGAATAGCACGAACAATGTAACTGACCACAGGTTCAGGTGTGTAATAAACACCACGTCGTTCACGAATTTCAGGGTCATAGGTTGCCAGAAATGTCTCATAAAAATGCAAGATCGGATCTTTACCTTTACCGGTGCTATGGTATTCATGCAGGATTTTATTAATATTAGCAACGTTTAATATTTCGGCAATATCATCTACAATAATTTGCAGAGATTTGGGCGGGTCTTCCAAAGATATATAACGAAATATATCGCGCAATATACCGATGGTATGGGGAATATAATCAAAAGCAAGTCTTCTATTGAATTCGCCGTTTGCTCTGGTTCTTGCGGCAAAAAGTCCGTATGTTATAGTCTGCGCATAAAGATCGGCAAATTGTTTTTCTGTTAATGTTGCAATAAGATATTTTTTAAAGGCTTGATAAAAACCGATAATTTGTTTGTGCCCTTTGCTGCCATTTTCTTCCATTTCAACAGCAATAACTTCATCACGCAAGAAACGGGTGCGTTTAGCCAATTCAATTGCTAATGCTCGAGCAGATTGAACTTTTGGCAGAGAAAAAGAAAAAAATTTATCAAATAATTCTTTGAACTTATCGATATTCTCAAGTGGTGGCGCCATTTTTAATTTTTTAGCAATTATCGGGCGTCCAATCATTGCCTGTGCTACACGCTGCCCATCACGGTAAAGTCTAAATTCATAAAAATTTGTCAATATAACATTTGGAAAAGTAGATAAATAGCGTTCTAACTGCTCCGTTCCTTCGATATAATCCAGATTGGTTACCGATGGGTCTTTGGCTTCGATGTAACCGGTAATATGATTTTTTCCATCCCACACACGAAAATCAGGGTTTCCCGCTTCGGTCTTTTTAGGAAGAATAGTAATATCTATATTTTTGATATTTTGAATTTCTGCATATTGTTTAATTAATTCATCAAGATGTTTGTAATAACTTTCCTCCCTGGCATCGCCGCGATTAAAAGTGGCGGTGAGCTTTTTAAGATATTGTTTTAGCAACTTTTCCATAAATCAGCCTCCTGAGTAATTTAATTATCAAGTAATATATATTCAATAAAATTTCCAATCAATATGCCAATGCAAATAACAAAAAATTTTCAAATACTTCCTCTATGTTGTGTTCTAATTGATATTTGTTGACTAAGGTATCTAAAATCCAGAATCTCAAAGCCCGGAACATTGACAATCGCAGAAAGTAGCTCCCTTACTTGTTAATCCTGAGTTGTTAACCGTATCTTGAAATTATTTTAAACAGTAACCCTTATTACAACGATAATAAGGAGCAAACATATTTTCTCATGCAAAAATTTTAATGTGTTTAATAATTTTGTCAAAATTCCTTGCACACTTTGTTTTCTAAAAATTTTCTAAAAAAAATAGTAAATAAAATAGCTAATATTCTCTGATGCTTTTCAATCGTAAATTAATCCACATTAAAATATTTGTCAAGATAAGAATTTGCAATGGAAAATTTAATATTTTTATTGCTGATATTGAAATAATTACTCCAAAAGTAAAAAACTGTATTATATAAAAGTTAAAAAATGTATAACATTCTCTTTTTTCAAAGCTTAAATTTCTGTGCCAATTCATTAGAAATATAATTGTCATACCCCATACATACTTCCTGAGAGAAAATAACTCCTATATTGACAATATTATCCCATATTTTTTCATTCACTGAGTCGAAATCATCCAATGAGATATTATGTTTATATACACTATATAAAACTCCTGCGTTAAAATTATCACCGGCGCCAATTGAACTAACTACTGAAATATGTGGAACTGAATAAGTTTTATGAAATTTAGAAGTAAATAAATGAATGGTATCCGGACCATTAGTTATTATCAATGCTTTTAAATTGAATTTTTTAAATAATAAATTATAAATTTTTACAGGCTCTTTTTCATTATAAACAAAATAAAAATCATCTACTGAGCCTCTCAATACTGTTGCATGGGAAATATTTTCTTCTATATTTTGCTTTAAAATATCAAGTTGAAACAAATGAGATTTTCTAAAATTTATATCATAATAAACTATACATTTTTTGTTTATAGCAAGCTGTAAAATTTTATTAATTTGCTCATGAATATTATTATCTATAGCAAAAAAAGAAGAAAGTGCAAGAATGTCGTTTTTTGTAAAATCTAAATTTTGATTAAAAATTATTCTCTCTGGAGCTGCTGGCATTTTTTTATAGAAATTGTATGAAGCTTCATTTTTTTCATCCAAAAATGCTAATGAAATGCCTGTTTGAGATTCTTTTTTATAAATAGTGATATAATCACATAAAATGTTATTTGAATGCAAAAAATTCAATATAAGATTCCCGGCAAGATCATCTGCTAATTCAGAAATAAAGTAAACAGGAAGTCCTAAACGCCCGAGACTAACAGAAGTATTTAACATTGAACCACCAGGGCGTGCCTTTTTTACCTCATTATTCTGAAATATTATGTCAAGAATAGTTTCTCCTAATGTAAATAATTTTCTTTTCATATTTTCTCCCTTCTCAGGCATATTTAATGCATTTTTTAAAAAATATACAAAGGAGTTGCATTATGAGGAAAAAATTCAATTTAATGCTTTACAATTTATTACAAATAAATGCATGGATAAGATGGAAAGCTCAAAAACCATTTAAAGCATGGGCACAAGAGTATTCTGAAATTTTTTCAAAAACATGGGAAAAATATTCCGGCGATATTGATAAAGTTCTTCAAACAATGGACTATATAGAAAATAAATCATATTAATTCATTTTAATTTCCTCAAAACCGAGTTCTCTTCTATAATGGAAAAAATATTTATCATATTTTATATTTTTATCAAATTTCTTAATTTTAATCGAAGTTTCAGTCTCATTATTATCGACAAAATCAATCTGGATAGGCTGCTTTTTCCTATTAATAACAATAGTAATTGTTTTAAAGGGTGCAATACTATTGTCTTCTGTTTTAGTTAAAACAAATTCATACTTTTTTTTGTCTAATTTTTTGGATTCTGTGACGTTATAAAAAGACAAAAAAGTAGAATCTAATAACAATAATTCTAAAGCATTCATATAATTAGATTTATTTTTTATGATTATTTGTTTATTGCTGTAATCAAAATTATATATAAACTTGCCATCTGATAAAATCTTAGAATTTTCCGTTATAACTTTATACTTATTTGGTGATAAATAATAAAAATCTCCCTTTGAGCTTGCGTTTCTATTCAATAACTTATAAAATGTCTTTTCTTCAAATTTAATATGGACTTTCTCTATTTTTCTGAAAGAATTGTACCATTCATCAAAAGTTATATTTGCAAAAACAGATTTAATAATAAAAATTACCAACAATATAGACATCTTTTTCATAGAACCTCTCTTTTTTTAATAATATTGCCATTAGTCTCTTTTTTGTCAGTTAGTTTTCTCATTGATACAAGTTTCTATCTAAACTTCTATATTGAATTGCCTCCCCTAAGTATGCAGAATTAATAATTTCTGCATCTTCAAAATCAGCAATAGTTCTTGCAACTTTCAAAATTTTATGATATGCTCTTGGGGAAAGTTTCAATCCTTTCATTGCATTCTTAATAAAAAGCTTTGCGTCATCAGTTAAAACACAAAATTTATTAATCAATTTTGAAGGAATATATGCATTAAAATGAATATGGGGATGTTTTTTAAAACGTTCATTTTGAATTTGTCTGACAATTTCAATTTTTTCTCGAATTTCAGCAGAAGATACAGAATTTTTATTATCATCAGAAGTAATTTCATTAATAGAAGCAGGAGGTACCTCAATATGAATATCAATTCTATCAAGAAGTGGGCCTGATATTTTACTTCTATATTTTGTTATTTGAGAAATAGTACAAGTGCATTCGTGATTAGGATCTGTTAAATATCCGCAGGGGCAGGGATTCATTGCTGCGGCAAGTATAAATTTTGCTGGAAATGTAAGAGAAACAGAAGCACGAGAAATTGTAACTATATTATCTTCTAATGGTTGTCTTAAAACTTCTAAAACATTTCTTCTAAACTCGGGCAATTCATCTAAAAAAAGCACTCCATTATGAGCGAGGCTAACTTCACCCGGTTTTGGAATAGCGCCACCGCCAATTAATCCTGCATCACTTATTGTATGATGAGGTGATCTAAATGGGCGGGATGTTATAATTGACTGGTCGTCATTCAAATATCCGGCAGCTGAATATATTTTTGTTGTTTCTATTGCTTCTTCTAAAGACAATGATGGCAGTATGGTCGGAAGCCTCCTTGCAAGCATGGTTTTACCAGAACCGGGCGGTCCTATCATCAAAATATTATGCGCACCAGCGGCTGCAATTATTAATGCTCTTTTCGCTGTTTCCTGCCCTTTAATATCACTAAAATCTATATTATAAGAATTTATCACTTTTTCAAATGAATGATTTGTTTTTATATAAGGTTGTATTTGAATTTCTTCATTCAAAAATTGAACAACTTCTTTCAAATGCGATACCGGGTATATCTCCACATCTTTAACTAATGAAGCCTCTTCTGCATTAATAGCAGGTAAAACTATTTTGTTAAAACCATAATTTTTTATTGATGATACAATTGACAAAACTCCATTGACTTTTCTTATCTCGCCATTTAAAGCCAGCTCTCCAATAAATACTTTATCATGATAATTACCTTTTATTTGTCCATCAGAAGCTAAAATTCCAACTGCCATCGCAAGGTCTAATGCTGAACCTTCTTTTTTTAAATCAGCAGGTGCTAAATTTATCACTATTTTTTTTAAAGGAACACTAAAACCGCTGTTTTTTATAGCTGATACAACTCTTTCTTTACTCTCTTTTACAACAGTATCAGGAAGCCCTACAGTTTGAAAACCTGGCAATGATTTTCTAAGATCCGTTTCAACCTGGACAATATGTGCGTCTATTCCTAATAATGTACAGGAAAATAATCGTGAAACCATTTTATTTCCTCATATATTGAGAATAAGTTTCATACAAAACTATGCCTGTTGCAACTGATACATTTAAAGAATTTTTTATGCCAAGCATTGGAATTTCTACAATTTCATTAGAATTTTCTAAAAATACCTCAGAAACTCCAACAATCTCATGCCCCAAAATCCATACACATGGAAATTTTAGTTCCACTGTATTAATTTCTTTACTTTTATTCGTTAATTCAAGCGAATAAATATAAAACCCCTCTTGCTTTAAGTGATTCAATAATTCAACTTTGTCAAGCCACTGTTGAGTTTCTATAAAATTTTCTGCACCTTTCGATGTTTTTAAAACTTTCTCATTATTAACATAGGGAGTAATTCCTAAAAAATGTATTTTCCGACAACCTAAAGCATCACAACTTCTTATAATAGAACCTACATTATAAGCACTACGAATATTATCCAATACAATTTCTACAGGCAATTTCCTTCTTACTTCATTTCTATCATTTTTAAAAACCAAAATCTTCTTCATTAACTTTTTCAATTTTCTCAATTATATACTCATCTTCTCCAAGAGATATTTTATCATTAACCTTTTTCCCTATAATTTTCTGTATTGCAGGTGCAATATAAGAAAAAATATTCTTATCAGAATCTGCTTCCCATGGTCCAAGAATTGTAATTTTTTTAATATCATTGGTTTTTAAATCTTTTAAAGTTAATACTGTACCAATACCAACTTTATCATCAGAAATTTTATCTAAATTTATAGCTCGCACTTTCTTTAATTGCCTATCTATCTCATTAACTTTTGCACTTAATAATCTTTGCTTTTCCCTTGCTGCCTTATATTCATAATTTTCCCTTAAATCACCATGTTCTCTTGCAGTTGCTATATCTTTTGAATTCTTGGGAAGCTCTACCTCAACAATATGTTCCAGCTCTCTTCTTTTCTTCTCAATTGTTGTACTCAATGCAAAAAAGGTTTGCTCTTTCTCTTGTTTAAAAAGCTGAGGGAATCTCACTCTAATAATACTCAAAATTTCTTTTTTCTGATAATTATCCAGTTTAGTAATAGAATTCAAAAAATTTATCAACTTTCTCATTTCCTCAGTAGTGGAATTAACAACACATTTTTCAACAAAAAGAAAATTGTTTGCACTTAAAGTAGAAACACTTTTCTTCCATACTGACGGTTCATTAAAAAACACTATCATTTCTAAAAGTTTATATAATAAATTAAAATTTAAATAATCCTTAAAATCTTCGTAAGCCATTGCCTTTCTTACAAACCATAAGAATTGGTGTGGATATTTACCATAGTTTTCTATAAAATTATTAATCATTTTTTTTATTACATCACTCTGATTAGCTTTTATTAAATCATTTAATATGTAATCATAATATTTATTTTCAGAAATAAAAAAGAAAATTTCCTGATATAACTCAATCCAATTATCAAAGTTAGCTTTTATAAAATTAAGAATTTTAGTTGTTGTTTCAGGAATTTTCACAGATTTAATGGTTTCTGCTAATTTATCCTTATCCTGCAAAATAGACTTAAAATGTGCTTTAATGTCTTCGGGTATAACTTTGCTTTCAATATTAAAATACAATTCTATACTTCTCGGAGATTCTTTTTTCATTTCTTCCCGTAAAATCCCCAGCAAAACATTTTTGAAATATTCTTTTGTTTCCTCATTATTAACATTTGCTTTTCTATATATTTCGACTTTTTTATCAATTGGGGAGTTATCAAATAATTGAATAACATCCTTATCTATTTCTTCTTTATTTTCAACATATTTATAAGTTTTAGGAGAAGTCAATGATATTTTAATATTTTTATTCTTTTTTGCTATTGTTTGAGCTGTTTTCCAGAATTTTTCAATATCAGCTTTTGATGCTACTCCTTCTAATAAGCTTTTTATTTCTGTGGCTTTTAACTCTTTATTAGCACTTTTTAGTATTAAAATTAACAATTCTTCTTGTGAGGTTTCAAGCATCTGCTTTATTTTTTCTGGATTTTTAAATTTAATATAAAGGAAATGGTCTTTTGTTATAGGTTTAAGGATATTTTCAGCAATTCTAAATTCCACAGAATAATTTTTTTGCTTTTCAAAATCCAAAATTATCTTATTTAATTCAAAATTTATCTCTTTTGTTTCCCCGAAACCGAATCGCTCAAAATAAAAATATTTACCGGGGGTATATTTTATATATAGATTTAATTTTTCTATAGCATCTTTAATATAAACATTTTTATCATTTAATCCTGAATATTTAATATAATTATCAAAATCTGAAATATCTGAATATAAATTTTTATAAGCTTTAATAACAAAATCTCTATGTTTATCATATTTAATATAATAGGACGTAATTTTATCTGTAACTTTTAACACATAGTCCCATTCACCTGCTTTGCCAAATTCTTCAATAGCAGTCAACAACAAATCAGATGCTCTTACTGCGCCATTTGCTCTTTTTCTAAGCTCATCTGAAATAAGATATAAAGTCTCCAGATCATTTCGATTTTCAATTAATTTCTCTAAAAAAATTTCATTTACTTTGTCAAAATTTTTCTCAGACAAAAATTGTCTAACTTCTGTTAAAAGCTGATTATTGCTCATTTATTATAGCACTCCTTTCCTGTTCAATTAATTCCCGAATATATGGTAAAACATAATAATCTTCTGGTAAAACCTTTGCAATTGCTTTTATATAATAATTAATTTTTATTTTATCAGGCAATTTTGATTTTAATATGAGATAATATCTATCTTGATACCTGCAAAAACCACCACTATTTCTTAGATTTTTATCTTGTATTATTTTTATATTCAAATTTTTTGCTAATTTCTCTAAATTTATAAGTAAAACATCAGTCTTCATGTGAAAAGAAAAATATAACTTTTTCTTTCAAAAGTCAAGTGTTTTAAAATCATACTTTCTTCTTAATAATAAAGATCTTTTTTTGATTCTGTTTTTGTTTTATATAATTAGATGCTTTTTTTGCATCTGTAAAATTATTAAACGGTCCAGCATAAACTTTATACCACTTACCTTTATTTTTCCCCTTTCTTACATTTATTTGTTTATAAAATGCACTATAACCATACTTTTTTAAAAGATTAACCTGTTTTTTGGCATAATAAAAACCTCGAAAACTATTTACTAAAATATAATATTTATAATTTATATTATTATCTGCAACAGATTGAATAATATCCTTTTTTATATGAGAATTATTTTTCGCGTCAACTTTACTACTAATTAAACTGGTATCCTCTGCCTTTGGTAAGATGGAATCCTGGGCAGACAAAGCTACATTTGTAGTACCGCTATCAGCTACTACTCCTTCTAATGTATCCTCTGGAATAAAATTTTCATCTTCTAAAATATCGGATTCTATAAGAGCTTGCTCATTTTTAGCTAAATTAGAAATTTCTTTCTGGGTATTTAATATACCGTACACTACATATACTACTACTGCCAATATTACTACTGCAACTACTCCCAATATAATTGGTAGTTTAGACTTTTTATTATTATTTTTGCCTTCATCATCTACAATTATATCATCGAATTTAAAATCTGACATTTATCACCTCCATGTTTGTTATAAATTAAAAAAATAACCATATAATGTCAAGCAAAAAAAGTTTCCAAAAAATTCTTGACATATATTATAAAAATATTTATTTTAATTTTAAATAATTTAATTGTAAAAGGAGTAGTTAATGATAAAGAAACGTATAATACTCTTTTTTCTATTATTAATAAATTTTTTATATGGTGATAATATTCTCATTATTTATGATAATTTTGCTATAGTTAATAAAGATACTACTATACAATTCCAACAAGGTTCTCATAAATTTTCTTTATATAATCTCCCCAAAAGACTATCTCCTGAAAGTTTTTATTTGAGTCCAATTAAAGATATAACTTTTAAAAACATAGAATTTACCAATTTTTTAAAAATTAATAATAACGAGCCTGCTGTAACTGTTTATTCCAAAGGCAATGTATTTAAAGGAAAATTAAAATCAAAAGACCCTTTATCTATTTTAACATCGGACAATATAATCATAACATTTAAAGATTATGATAGATTTGAATTCAAAAATAATAAAGAAAAAAATAAATATAATGTTTTTACTATTAGTTATAATAGTAAGGCAAATAAAAAAGAAAAAATAAATTATAAATTTGACATATCCGGTATATCCTGGCAAGCTTTATACAATTTATTTATAATAAATGAAGAAAACACTGAAAATGTAATTTTCGATTTAAACTGTAAAATAAAAATTGAAAATAATTCTGGTGCAAGTTTTAAAAATTATTTTGTCAAGCTTTTTAGCGGAGATTTGAATAAACAAAATCCTCCCAATTATTATACCAAAAATAGGATAATGATGGCAGCAGGTCATGATATGGCTGAACATCAATTGACACAGGACAATATCTCAGAATACTATATCTATTCCCTAAATAAAAAAGTCGATATCGCTAAAAATAAAATTAATTTTTTTGATTTACTAAATTCATCAAAAATCAAAGGTAAAAAATCTTTCTTTTATGAACCTTATAAAAATGACAAAAAAGTAGTGGTTAAATATACTATTATAAATAACAAAAAGAATAATTTAGGAATTGCCTTGCCATGTGGTAAAATAAAATTATTTAAAAAAGAAAAAAATGCTGATATACAAATAGGAAAAGACAAAATAGCTCATACTCCTAAAGACGAAAATATAGAAATTATTTCTGGATTTGCCTATGATATTAAAGCAAATAAAATCTTAAAAAATAAGAAAAAATTGGACAAAAATACATATCAATATGATTATGAAATTACTATTACAAATCATAAAAAATCGAATATTAAGGTTAATATAAAAGAATGGTTTTCAGGTCAGGTATTCATCAAATCATCTAATTACAACTTCAAAAAATTAAACAGTAATACTTACCTATGTAGTGTAAAAATTCAACCAAATAGCTTTGAAAAAATTTTCTATACTGTGGTGCAAACTTATTAATTCGGAGGATTTTATGATAAAAAAGATTAGTTTATTGTTTTTACTTATATTAAGTATACAGTTTATCAGCTTTGCCAAGCCAGAGAAGGCAAGGGTATGGATTGCATCTTATTTAAGAAGCAAACCAAAAAAATCAGCTAATATCAAAGCAAATGTAATAAAAGTCCTAAAAAAAAATACTGAAGTTAAATTATTAAAATTTTATAAAGGCTGGTATTATATCGAGGATCCCAAAGGAGATAAAGGCTGGATATATAGAAAATTAGTTTATCCTTTAGATGAGCACGGTAATATAATAAAAAATTATAATCCCTATAAAGACAAATCATGGAAAACAACTTCAAAACAAAAAATTGCCAAAAAGAAAACTTCTAAAAAACAAACAAATACACCTTCCTTAAAAAAGGTAGAAAAAGAAGTCCCAATTGTTAAAAAGGATAATTTAAAAAAATTAGCTATTTCTGACTCACTGGTTGCTTTAGGAATGAGAATAGATAGTGTGAATAATTTAATTGAAGATATTCAAACAAAAACATTATATAATAAAGAAGATATTGTAAAATTAAAAAAATCTATTGATGAATTAACGAAGCAATATAATACCCTTAGTGAAAAAATAGACACTTTAGCGCCATCAAGTTCTTCTAATGCTATTTTATGGCTCGTAATTATTATTGTTGTTATCTTAGTGATTATTGTTGCAGCTCAACTATTTAAAAATAGAAAATTACTTGAACAGGAACAATTAGAAATTAAAAAAACAGTCTCCGATCTTATGAAATTTGTTAACTTAAATTTAAAAAAGATAATATACAATTCTAACCAGAATTATACAGAAATATATAACATGCTGAAATTTTTAGAATTATTAGAAGATGAAAATATAAAAAAGATATTATCAGAGTTAAGTAAGACAAAAGGGGATATTTCAAAAGTTAAAATTGATACTCTAAAAACTTTCAAATTACCTGATATTCAGAAGAAATTAGATCTTATTGGAAATATTTACACTAATTTTGAAGATATAAGCTCAAGAGTTTCAAAGGTAGAAAAAATATTTAAAAGTAAAAAAGAATTTACAGAGAATTTTACAAAACTTGGTACACCAGGATTTCAGCCAGATAAAGAATTAACATCATGGTTTAAAAACTTTGCAGGAATAATTAATTATTTTGAATCTATGAAAAAAATATTAATCAAAAAATTAGAATCCAATAAAGTAAATAATTTTATTAATTTATTAAAAGAGAATTTCCCTTCTGAAGCCTCTAATTTTAAACTTGCAGTCAAAAATAAAAAATGGAAGAATGCCTTAGCGTACCTGGAAAAACTTAAAGTTACTGAATTTTAAAATTTCAAAAAGGAGTATGCCTGATGAGAATTTATCCTTTTAAAGGTTGGCGACCTGATCCAAATGTTGTTGATAAAATAATTTCTCCTCCTTATGATGTTGTTTCAACAGAAGAAGCCAGAGAATTCGCATCTAATCCTTACAGTTTCATGCATGTTGTTAGATCTGAAATTGATTTCCCAGAAGGGCATGACCCTTATGCTCCTGAAATTTATGAAAAAGCACTCCAAAATTTAAATAATCTTAAAGAAAAAGGATTTTTAAAAAGAGACCAAAAAAGAAATTTTTATTTATATCAACAAGTAATGGGAAAACATGTACAAACAGGCCTTGTTGCTACATGCCATATTCAAGACTATATTGATAACAATATAAAAAAACATGAACTCACAAGAAAAGAAAAAGAAAAAGATAGAACAACTCATATTATAACTACAAAGCATAATACGGGTCCTGTTTTTTTATTTTATAAAGAAAATGTTCAATTGGAACAATTTATAGAAGAATTTATCAAACAACATGAACCAGTATACAATGTTACAACTGAGGATAATATTAAGCATGTTTTTTGGATCGTTGAAAATGAAGAAGATAAAAACAAAATTCTTCAATACTTTGAAAGTATAGAATGCTTATATATTGCTGATGGGCATCACAGGGCTGCTTCTTCTGTTAATGCGGGTAAATATTTCATGAATGAAGCAAAAATAGAAAATGAAGACGAAGACCATCTGCATTTTTTAAGCATTATATTCCCTGCTAAACAGCTCTATATTCTTGATTATAATAGAATTGTGATGGATTTAAACGGACTTACTACTGAAGAATTCCTTAACAAAGTAAAAGAAAAGTTTGAAATTATTGAACAGAGTGCAAAAAATAATCCTGATGAAAATAAACCTAAAAATCTACATGAAATTAGCATCTATATTGAGGGGAAATGGTATTTATTAAAAAGCAAACCAGGTATCTTCGATGAAAATGACATTTTAGATTCTTTAGATGTAAATATTTTATATAAAAATATCCTCAATCCTATTTTGGGAATAGGAGATCCTCGAACTGATAAAAGAATAGATTTTGTTGGCGGTATAAGAGGATATAAAGAATTAGAAAAACTGGTCAATTCTGGAAAAGCTAAAGTAGCTTTTGGAATGTATCCAACTACAATAGAACAATTAATGGAAGTATCAGACCGCAATATGACAATGCCCCCAAAATCTACATGGTTTGAGCCAAAATTAAGAAGTGGTTTGATTCTTCATCAACTGGTAGATTAACTTTTTACTTGACATTTTGAAGAAAAATTTATAAACTTAGTCTCAAATTTTAAATGCGAAAGTGGCGGAATTGGCAGACGCGCTGGACTTAGGATCCAGTGTGGCAACACGTGGGGGTTCGAGTCCCCCCTTTCGCAATATAGCAATATATTTTTACAATATATATAAATTTGTCAAAAAAATATTGACATCTAACTCATTTTAACTTAAAATATAATTCATTAAAAAGGTAATTCTTATGTATGTATTTAATAATTTGATGTTTATTAATCCTATAAATAATACTCTATATAAAATTAAAACTATTACTTTTGATGATAAAGGAATTATAAATAATTTAGACTTAGAAAGAATACCTTCTGAGAATATTGAAAATTATAATACATTTGTCACTTATTCTTTTATTGATTTACACACCCACACCCGGATTCCCGGTGATAACCAAGAAACTCCTAAAAGTATTCAGGAATCTGCTCTTCATGGTGGTTATGACACACTTGTGGCAATGGCTAATACACATCCACCAGTTGATAATCCACAAATCCTAAATTTTGTATTAGAACAATTTAAATCTTTAGACATTGATATTAAACAATTATCGGCAATATCTTCCGGGCTAAAGGGTGAGCAAAAAATTAATTTTGATAAAATGAGTTCTTATGGTGCTTTTGGATTCTCTGAAGATGGGAAATGGGTATATAATACTCAAATTATGCTGGATGTTTTAAATTATGCCAAAATAAATAATAAAACAATTTTTACTCATAATGAGGATGTTTTTCTCGCTCAAAATAAAACAATTATAAATGATGGTGAAATTTCTAAAAAATTTGGATTAGATGGTATTAAAAATATTGCTGAAAGTACTGCTGTGCTACGGGATTGTTATTTATCTTATTTAACAGGTGCTAAAATACATCTACAACATATTAGTACAAAGGAAAGCATTGAAATTATTAAATATTTCAAAAAAATAGGCGCAAATATTACAGCGGAAACTGCTCCACATTACTTTAGTCTAACAGAATTTGATATTAAAACAGCAGATAATGGTTATTATAAAGTAAACCCTCCTTTACGTACGCAAGATGATAAAATAGGCATTATCAAAGCGTTAAAAGATGGAACAATAGATACAATTGCCACTGATCATGCACCTCATTTGGATTCAGAAAAAAATATCTCATTTAAAAATGCAAAACCTGGTTTTGTGGGCTTAGATCTTGCTTTCTCTATTGGATTAACATATCTATATGATAAAAAATATTTAAATTTATTCGATCTGGTGCGTAAATTTAATGAAAAACCTGCTCAGATTATAAATAAACAATTACCAAAATTAGAAGTTGGCAACAAAGTTAACCTAACATTTTTTAATACAAAGGAGGAATGGGAAGTAAAAAAGGAGGAGATTAAATCTAATTGTAAAAACACCCCTTTCCTGGGGAAAAAATTGAAAGGCAAAGTAAAAGGAATTTTTATTAATGGAAAATATTTTGGAAACTTTTAAAACCAAAAAGGAGAGTTTGATGTCCAAAAAAACACTTATCACTCTAATGTTAATTGCGGTTGTGTCTTTTATTTTTATGGCATGCCAGAGCCAACATTTTACAGGTGCGAAGGTCTATATCCAACAATCAAATTGGGATAAGGCTATCGAACAATTAAAAATTGAAACTCAAACCAATCCAACAAATGCTGAAGCATGGTGGTTATTAGCTTATAGCTATGCAAAAAAAAGAATGTATCCTGAAATGAATAAAGCATTAGAAGAAATGGTAAAAGTAGATCCCACAAGAAAAGAAAAAGCAGATAACTTAAGACATAATGAATGGGTACCTTTTTATAATTCTGCTGTCAATGCAATGAGAAAAAGAAATTTCCAGGCAGCACTTGAAAAAATTAATAAAGCCATTGAAATTTACAAAGAAAAACCAGGTAACTGGGCAAATCTTGGTATAATTTATATAAATTTAGATAGCCTTGATAAAGCAAAAGAAAATTTCTATAAAGCACTCGACTATATTGGAGATATAAAAACCAAAAATGATACTCTATTAGCAGTAACATGTTATAAAAACTTAGGTGCTATTTATATCAATAAGGATAGCGTTGAAAAAGCATTAGAAAATTACCAAAAAGTAGTGGAAATTACACCTAATGATGCATTAGCATGGTCCTCAATTGGTACTTGCTACGATAAATTAAAACAAAATGAAAAAGCTAAAGAAGCATATATGAAAGCAACAGAACTTGAGCCTGAAAATAAAGATTTATGGTATAATATTGGCGTTAGTTGTTATCAAATAAAAAATTATACCTGTGCTGAAGAATCATTTGCTAAAGTTTGCCAACTCGATCCTAAAGACACAGATGCATTAAATAATCTTGCAATTGTTTATATTCAGCTCAAAAAATGGGAAGATGCTGTAAATACATTAAAAAAATTAATTGAACTTGAGCCTGACAATCCTGAATACTGGAACAATCTTGGTATTGCTTATGTTAATTTAGGTAACAAAAAAGAAGGTAAAAAAGCTTTTGATAAAGCGAACGAATTAGAAAAAAATAAAAATAAATAAAAATTAAATTTTACTATTTATTTCAAAAAAGGCGAGGAGAGATTGTTTTCTTCTCGCCTTTTTTAATTTTGATACCCACATAAAATAAAAATAATTAATACTCTAATAATTCAGCTAATATTTAAAATACATATAAATAGAACCCACTTTAATCTTAAAAACAATCCCATCTTTCAAAATATAACCTAAACTATAAATCTACAAATTTTAAATTAAACACAGTTAATTATTAATTATAACAATAAAATTATACTTCAATAAAATATCAAAAAACTTTTACAATAATTATATCAGCCAAAATAAAACTAATAAGATGTCTTCTAAAAATCTTCATATACTAAAAAAATTAAACCTGTCCCCGACTTTCTCCAAATGTTATAGCACTACCTATTAAATGAGAAATTCTTATTGGCTCGGGGATATTTGCATGTTTTATACTTAATTTTAATATAAATTCAACATCCTTGTCTTCTAATCCAATTGATTGATACAATATATTGCCATATTTTCTTATTAGACCAGCATTTTGAAGTTTTTTAAATCTATCATGCGAATTATCAATTTTATTTAAAGCATTCTTTATTTTTACAAAATCAGGATTCTTCCTCATCACAACTATATAAGGAATTTTTGTTTTTTCATAAAATTCTTTTATATCCAAAATATTAAATCCAGCGAATGTCACCCCTTTAGAAATAACAACAGAAATTTGCTCGGCAAATTTCGATTTTTTTATCGCATCTATTAAATTTTCTGTAATATCTAATCCATCTTTTTCAATATCAAATATTAAAAAACCCTCTATTAAATTTATTCCTCTAAAAATAGTACCAACTACTTTTACTATTTTGTCATCATTATTAAAGGAAGCATCATCTATTCCCAAAATTCTAACACTTTTGGTAATCCGCATTATTTTATGTTTCTTTATCTGTATAAAATAGATAAATAGATAACAGAATAAAAATAGACGACAAAATTGTTTCTTTAAGAAAAGACCTATCTTTTATATTACTTCTAATCTCGGGTATTTCCGTTTTTATATAATCTAATGATTCTTTAGCAAGTGTATCACAACTGGCATCTTGCACTTTTATTATATTATCAATTGATTCATCATGATCTTTAATTTGAAAGTAAAAAAATAAATTACCACACCTTTTAAAATAATCAAATTGATTAAAATAATTTTTTGATATAGCTTTATAGGAAACATATAATTCCATTATAGAAATAGAAATTGTTGGCAAATTACGATTCTTTGTCTCAAAAATCTTTATATTTTTTCCATTTAAATAATTTATAATAGTATTTCTCAGAAATATATAATTTTTCTCTTCAGAACTTTGAGGAAATTGTACACTATCCGAGTTTATTTTATCAATAACATGCGCCTTTTCTAACGAACTAATGATAAGATTTTGCATAAAAATATCATTTTTTATAACAGGTTTATCAGGATTAAAACTCACTTTTAAATTATAAGAACAAGAAAACATAAAAGATATTAAAAATAAAATAATCAATAATCTAAATCTTGCCATCGGCATATTTTCCAATCTGTCTGATATTTTTTTAATGTAAATAACGCAAACCCATCTGCTACATAACGTGTTGTATTATAATAAACATTCAATTGGTACTGATACTTTAAATCGAACTGATTCTCATCCACTTCTACTTTTGAAATTGGTATAAGCTTTAACTCAATATCACTGGCTTCTTGAAACATTTTTTTATGAATTCTTTCCTCTGTAACTTTATCCCACCAATTTTGACTTAACATAAAATAAGCCTGATCTTCATCTCGTAAAACAAATATAAAATCTTCAGAGAGACAATTTAAATAGTCTTCTAAAACTTTTTGAGAATAAGCTTGTTGGAGATTCTGAATAACATTTTCTGGTGTATTTTTTTGTTTAGAAATATTTTCATTTATATTTTTTCTATCGGGAGAAAAAGGATTCCATACATTGCAATAAATAAAAATTGTCAGAAATAATAACAATAATTTAATTTTTCTCATCAATTTTAATAAAATATAAATAAGATGAAAAATCAAGTTTTTATTTTAGATACTACTTTCGTTCAATTGATAATATCAATTGTGCGGCATCTTTTAAATCATTTACAATGTAATCTGGCTCTACATCATAAACTTTATCTTTTCCAGCATGGCCTGTTTTTACTAAAATACTTTTTATCCCAGCATTTTTAGCTGTCATTATATCAACTGTCTTATCACCTATAAAAAAACTGTTCTTCAAATCTATATTTAATTCATCTTTTGCTCTCTCTATAAAACCAATTTTAGGTTTCCTACAATTGCAATTATCATTAATACTATGAGGACAAAAATAGATTCTATCTATAATAACATTATATGGGGCAAGTGCTTTAAACATTGCTTTATTTACCTTAAAAAAATCTTCTACTGTAAAATATCCCAGCCCAATACCAGCCTGATTTGTTATTATTATTAGATAATATCCCATATCCTGCAATTGCTTTAATCCTTCTCCAGCATTTTTGATTAATTTAAATTTTTTCGGATCATGGAGATATTCTATTTCTTCATTTATAGTGCCATCTCTATCAAGAAAAATAGCGGGTTTAGGCTTTAGTTTATTTAGTTTGAAATATCCAGTTTTTTCTTTTTCATCATAAATAAAATTTTGTTTGGCAACATCTCCAATCTCTAAAATTTTTTCAATAATCTTTGTTGTTGAAATATCATAAGAAATTTTTATGATTTTAACTTCTCCGCCATATTTTTCCACTATTTCAGCTGATGTTAACTGTTCTTTTTTATAATCACCTGCTTTGAAATAAAAATGAGGCTTTAATATTTCTATATTTTTTTTATTTCTTCTCTCATCAAAAAGAAACACAAAATCTACCATTTCTAAAGCAGCAATTGTAATTAATCTATATTTTTCATTTATAATTGGCCTATTTTCACCCTTATATTTTTTTACAGAATTATCAGAATTAAGCCCAACAACAAGGACATCACAACTTTTTTTTGCTTGCTGTAAAAAGTCAATATGCCCAGCATGTATAATATCAAAAACACCTGAGGTAAAACCTATTTTCTTACCTTTTATTTTAAAATTGTCTAATAAAATTTTTAATTCATCTCTGGTTTGTATTTTATCCTTAAACATTATAATCCTTTTCATAAGATTCTGTAACTTTTTTTATTACATAAGACAAACCAATTAGTCCAATAAGATTAGGAAACGCCATAAGACCATTCATAATATCAGCAAATGTCCATACAGTTTTTAGTTCAGAAACAGCTCCAAAATAAATTAAAATTACAAATAATATTCTATACGGTAAAATAAATTTTTCTCCTAAAAGATATTCAATTGATTTTTCACCATAATAACTCCAACCAAGCAAAGTGGAATAAGCGAACAAAATTAAACCAATAGAAACTATATATCCTCCTATATTAATTGAATGAAAAAGTTGTTCTAATCCCTGCTGGAAAGCCACAGATGTCAATGCTGCTCCCGTAAGCTCAGAATTCCAATTATTAGTAATAACAATTACCAGCCCAGTTAACGTGCAAACGACAATTGTATCAATAAAAGTTTGAGTCATAGAGACCAGAGCTTGAGTAACAGGATGATTTGTTTTTGCAGCAGCTGCTGCAATAGGAGAACTTCCAAGTCCTGATTCATTAGAAAAAATCCCACGCGCTACCCCTGATTGGATTGTTTTCATTAAAGTAAAACCTACCACTCCACCTGTTGCAGCTTTAGGCGAAAATGCGCTAACTAATATAAGTTTTATTGCTGGCAACAAATTATCAATTCTAAATAAAATAACTAATAAAGCTCCTCCAATATAAAATAATATCATAATAGGGACAATAGCTGATGTAACCTTACCAATAGATTTAATCCCACCTATTATAACCAAAAATGTAGCAAAAGCTAAAATAACTCCTGAAAAATTATTAGGCACATGAAATGTCTGCGCTAATGCTTGCGCAACAGAGTTAGATTGCACCATATTTCCTATACCGAAGGAAGCTATAAAGGCAAATATAGCAAACAATGTTCCAAGTACAGGCAAATTCAATCCGTATTTTAAATAATACATTGGCCCACCAGCCATTTGCCCATTTTTATCTTTAATTCTATATTTTACAGCAAGAACAGCTTCTGCATATTTTGTAGCCATACCCAGAAAACCTGTAATCCACATCCATACAAGTGCTCCGGGGCCTCCCAGAGTTATAGCTGTCGCAACTCCTGCTATATTTCCTGTGCCCACAGTCGCAGATAAAGCTGTCATAAGTGCTTCAAAATGTGAAATATCTCCTTGACTATCAGGTTCTTTTTCTTTTCTTTTTATAAAGGCAAGATATAAGGCATGAAATAAACCTTTTATCTGAATTCCTTTTAACAATATTGTAAGATATAATCCTGTACCTAATAACAAAATAATTAACGGTAACCCCCAGATTAAATCTCGAATTTGATTCAATAAATCCATTATTCTCCCCCTATTTTTTATAACAAAGATTGAAAAATATGAATAATAATTGTTTGATTAATATGCTTATCTACAAATTTTTCTTTTACTATTTTAACCTGCTTAAAATATTTACTTAAATTTTGCAAAAAATTTATACTGACAGTTCTCCCTGGTTCTGTTAAAATCAAACACCCTTCTTTTTTTAAATTATTAAGCAATATATTCTTAATACCATAAAAATTAGATTGCTCATAAATAATATCCGCTCCAATAATTAAATCAAAATTTTTATTTAATGAAAAAAAGTTCCAATCCATATTAATAAACTGAACATTATCTAAAGGAATTAAATTTTCTAAAAAATTCAATTTTGCAAAAAACAATGCTTCTACTTGATAATCGACCAATGTTATATTTTTACAGGATGTTGCTATAGGAAGAGAAGATACCCCAACTCCACAACCCAAATCAAGAACATCCTTTTTGTTAAATAAGTCTTTATTTTTTAATAAAAATTTTATTAATGCAATAGAAGAAGGCCACACATACCCCCAATAAGGCATTATACCGGATTCAGTATATCGTTCTATTAAATCATCTATTTTATCAGGAATCCAATATTTATAAAAAATATTATACTTTTTTAAATCATTAAGGAATACTTTTGAATAATTTTTTCCAATATATGTTAAAAGTTCAACATATTTCGTAGGCATTAAATATCTAAATTTATTTTATTTAACGATTCAGATACACT
Source organism: uncultured bacterium (assembly GCA_964384205.1). Classification (GTDB taxonomy): domain Bacteria; phylum JAGOEH01; class JAGOEH01; order JAGOEH01; family CAYLKS01; genus CAYLKS01. The sequence goes on from CAYLKS010000031.1 coordinate 21,383, forward strand.
TTTTAAGTCTTTTATTAATGAAGGTTTTAAATCATCTGGAATTTTAGACCAAATGCCATTCCATAAATTATCACAAGATTCTGTCAATTCATTATAGACTTTTGCCCCATCTTCTGTTAATTTTAGTAAAATTACACGTCTATCATCTTCACATATTTGTCTTGTAATAAAGCCTTTGTTAACAAGAGAATCTATTAATCTTGTAATTCTTGATTCCGCTAATTCCATTCTTTTTGCAAGGTCTTTCATTTTTATCATTTCATCAACTGAAGAAAATGCTTTTATAGAACGAGATTCTACCAATGTTAACTTATATTTTTTTGCAATATTGGCTTCATATTTCATACACTTGTCATTGATTTCTCTAAAAAGTTTTCCTAATTCTTCCATAGACTCACTCCAAATTTAAAATTTTTCTCATTTTTATTGACATAATTATTATTTTTTTTTACATTGCAAAAAACTGCCGAAGAGGGGACTCGAACCCCTACTCACTAATGTGAACTGGACCCTGAACCCAGCGTGTCTACCAATTCCACCACTTCGGCATAATTATTCAAAATATTAATATGGAAGATAAAAAATGTCAATAGCAATAATTAATTTTTCTTAAATAAAAAAGAAGGTTTTTTATGGAAAACAATGGAGAAGAAAAAAAAATCATTCTGAAAAATAAAAAAGCCTATTTTGATTATACAATTTTAGAAACTTATGAAGCAGGTGTTGAACTAAAAGGCACAGAAATAAAATCAATCAGACAAGGCCGTACCAGTTTTAAAGACAGTTATATAGATGCTCGTAAAGGAGAACTTTATGTTATAAATTGGAATATTTCTCCTTATGAAAAAGGTGGCTATACCAACCACGATCCTGAAAGGCCAAAAAAATTATTATTACACAAAAAAGAAATAAAACGTCTAATTGGCAAAATTTCCCAAAAAGGCTTGACATTAATTCCTTTGTCTATATATTTAAAAGGTAAGTATCTTAAAATGGAGATAGCGCTTGCTACTGGTAAGAAAAAATTTGACAAAAGGGAAGTTTTAGCAAAAAGAGATGCTCAAAGAGAAATGGAAAGAGCTCTTAAGAGACATTATCATTAAGAGCCTTTTCTTATTTTTAATTAGTCAAAATTCTTTTGCTTTTATTAAACCTGACTCTATAAAAGTTATAAAAGATAAGAGCGTCTTTAATAGAATTCTGACAATAAATGTCAATGGTACTCAATATCTCTCTGTGGGTGATCTATTAGATTGTTTTTATTTTAATAAAAAAATTACTTCTACTAACCACAAAATTATTTATTCTATACAAGATAATTCTATAATAGCATCTCCTTATACTAATTTTTTTAAATTTAATAATTCTATATATCAAACATCCAATTTAACACTTTTCTATAAAAATAATATCTTTTTTGCCAAAAATGACTTCCTGAAATTATTAAATATTTTAGCAAAATATTTTAATTTTACTTTTGAATTTACAGATAGCCTATTGAATATAAATATAGGCAAACTTACTTCAGGACAATTAATTCTAAAAGATATTTATATCCAAAAAAGATTAAATGGTTCTATCATCTATATAAATACAAATAATATTATTAAGGAAGGTAAAAATTTTGATTATTATTTTAATGAAGGTTACTGGCTTTATATTGATTTTGTTAAACCAGAAATAGAATTTGACACTTCTTTAGTAAAGCAAAAATTACTCGATAATTCATTTATAAAACAAATAAGTTTTACAGAATTTGATAGCTCGACACAAATCGCTTTCAATTTTACTGTTACCTCTGAAAATATTAAACTAAAAACAGATTCTTCAGGAAATTTATTAATCATAGTCAGACAAACAAAAAATAATAAAAATAGTAGTATCCTGAATTCTCATGGTGATATAAAAAATATTATAATAGACCCAGGACATGGAGGTAAAGATCCCGGAGCAATCGGTAAATTTGGAACAAAAGAAAAAGATATTGTTTTAGACATTGCATTAATGTTATATGACATGTTAAAAGAAAATCCTTCTTTTAATCCTATCCTAACTCGAGATAAAGATATTTATATTCCTTTAGATAAAAGACGTCAGATTGCAAATTCCCAAAAAGGGGATCTATTTATAAGCCTACATTGTAATAGCACCAGGAATAACAGAAGTAAAGCCAGCGGCATAGAAATTTATTTTTTAAGTTATGCAAAAAACAAGGAAGCAAAAGAAACCGCAAAATTAGAAAATAGTGTTATATTATATGATTCTAAAAAACTTGAATCTGAAGACCCATTAAAAAATATAGTCTTTGATATGCTACATAATTCATATCTACGGGAAAGTCAAATTTTTGCTGATATTCTTTTAAATGAAATGGATAAATCTCTCCCTACCATTGCCAGAAAAGTTGATCAGGCAGGTTTTTTAGTACTAAAAGGACTTTATATGCCGGGGATTTTAGTAGAAACTGGTTTTCTATCAAACAAAAAAGAAGAAATGTTATTAAAAAATCCGGAATATAAGAAAAAAATTGCAATTTCATTATATAATGGTATATTAGAATTTGTAAATAAAATTGAAAATAAAACTTAATTTAGGAGTTGCCCAATTGTGTGATATTTGTAATAATTCAGGATATATTTATGAAAATTTGCCGGATGGTTCCAGAGGCATAAGGCTTTGTGATTGTGTATTATCTAATTGTAAATGCAATAAAGAATATCCATACTTATATCTGGACGGTGATAAATTAAAAAAATGTTATTGTGCTCCTTTTAGATTAAAATTTGAAAAAGTAAAATATGCTTTTAGTAATTCAGGATTGCCCAAAAAATTCTATCTTAAATTTCTTGATGATTTCAGTACTAAAACAGAATCAGGCAACGAAGATACTGAATTAAATAAACTAAGAGGCATTGCTGCCACATATATTGAAAAATACAACAAAAATAATCCGAGGGGAATGTTATTTTATGGAAATAGTGGAAATGGCAAAACTCTATTAGCAGCTATTATCTTAAATGAATTAATCTTTCAAAAAGCAATAAATGGTAAATTTGTTAGCATAAGCTTTTCATTCTTTAATAAATTAAGGGAAACTTATAATTCTTTAAGTGAAGATTATGGTCAGGCAATGACAATATTAGATGATTTAATTAAAACTGATTTATTAATATTAGATGATTTTGGAATTCAAAGAAATACACCATGGGAGCTTGAAATGCTATATAATTTAATAGATAGACGTTATGAAGAAGAAGCTCCAATCATAATAACTACTAATAATAAACCTGAAGATTTCAAAGGTATCTATTATAATAGAATTTACTCAAGAATTTTAGAAATGTGTAGGATGATAGAATTTAACGTTCCAGATTATAGAGAAAGATATGCTATAAAATAGGAGAAATTTATTATGAGAATTGATGGGAGGGAAAACAATCAATTAAGGCCAATTAATTTTGAATTAGATTATCTTAAATTTGCAAAAAGTTCTGCATTAGTCAGTTATGGAGATACAAAAGTTATAGTAACAGCAAGTGTAGAAGAAGGAGTTCCGCCATTTCTGGAGCCAGAGGTATCTGGATGGATTACAGCAGAATATGGCATGTTACCAGCAAGTTGTTCATCAAACAGAATTAAACGACCTGGAAAAACATCATCTGACGGCCGTACTAAAGAAATACAGAGGCTAATAGGGAGAAGTTTAAGAACTGTGATAGATCTTGAATCAATGCCTGGAATTACAGTTATTATTGATTGTGATGTCATTCAAGGAGATGGCGGTACAAGGACTGCGAGTATTTCGGGGGCGTCATTTGTTTGTTATGATTTATTTGAAAAACTAAAAAAGGAGGGGCTATTAGAAAAAAATCCTCTAAAAGAATTGATCGGTTCTGTAAGTGTTGGAATTGTTGAAAATGAATATTTATTGGATTTATGTTATGAAGAAGATTTTAAAGCGGATGTTGATATGAATGTTGTTATGACTGAATCAGGAAAATTCGTTGAAATAATGGCTTCTGGTGAAAAAAACTCTTTTTCAAAAAATGATTTTTTTGAATTATTAAATCTGGCTGAAAATGGAATTAATAATATAATTAATTTGCAAAAGAAAATTCTTTCATTATAAGAGGAGAATCTATATGGCAAACAAAACAAAAGAAAGTATCACCAAAGAGACTCACAAAGAGCTTTTATATGAAAGTGATACTATCTATATATATAAACAGTGGTGTAAAGGCTGTGGGATCTGTGTTGCCTTTTGTCCAAAACATGTATTGGCACTAGGACCTGATGGTAAAGTATATATTAAAAATCCAGATGATTGTATTGCATGTGGTATGTGTGATCTTCGTTGCCCTGATTTTGCTATTACTGGTTTAAGAAAAGATAAATCTGGAAAAAAACAATTTTAAGGAGAAGGTATTGTGAGCAATAAAACAAGATTAGTACAGGGAAATGAAGCCTGTGCAATAGGAGCAATTAAAGCAGGAGTTAGATTTTTTGGGGGATACCCAATTACTCCTTCAACAGAAATTGCAGAATATATGGCAAGAGAATTGCCTAAAATCGGAGGAGTCTTCATTCAAATGGAAGATGAACTTGCGAGTATGGGAGCTATTATTGGGGCTTCCCTTGCAGGATTAAAATCAATGACAGCAACATCCGGGCCTGGTTTTTCTCTAATGCAAGAAAATATAGGATTTGCTTGTATGATTGAAGCTCCTTGTGTGATTGTTAATGTAATGCGAGGCGGACCAAGTACCGGCCTTCCAACAAAAGTTTCACAAGGTGATGTTATGCAGGCAAGATGGGGAACTCATGGTGATCATGAAATAATCGCGCTATGCCCAAATTCTGTTGAAGAAACACTATATATGACTGTTAGAGCCTTCAATTTGGCAGAAAAATACAGAACGCCTGTTATTCTTTTGTTAGATGAAGTATTAGGCCACATGAGAGAAAACATTGTTATACCGGACGATAATGAGCTTGAAATAATTGATAGAGTCCAACCTACTGTTCCGCCTGAATGGTACAAACATTTTGAAATTACACCAACTGGAGTATCTCCAATGGCTGAACTTGGCTCAGGTGTACGTTATCATGTAACAGGGCTTGCCCATGACGAACTGGGATTCCCTGAATCAAAGCCAAATGCTATTGCAGCAATGTTAGATAAAATGAGGAAAAAAATTGAACAACATCTAACAGACATTGTAGATATTGAAGTAAAATATATGGACGATGCTACCTGTGCTATTATTTCTTATGGTTCTGTTTCCAGAGCAGCAGAAAGAGCTGTATTAATGGCAAGAAAAAAACGTATTAAAGCAGGTTATATTAGACTAAAAACTTTATGGCCCTTCCCAGATAATCTTATAGAAAAATATATCAAGAATGTTGATACTGTTTTGGTACCTGAACTTAATATGGGACAAATTATTAATGAAATAAATAGAGTTAACAAATTCTCATCAACAAGAGTATATTCATATAATCGTTATGATGGGGAATTAATAACTCCTACTGAAATTTTAAATAAATTACGTGAGGTGAGATAATGAGTATACAAGCATTAAAAGTTATACATAAATACTTAAGGCATAACAAAAAATTTCCACATGTATGGTGCCCTGGCTGCGGTGACGGAATTGTTTTAGGCTCTATCATCAGAGCATTTGATCAATTAAATGTGCAAAAAGACGATATTATTATGGTTTCTGGTATCGGTTGTTCTTCCCGTATGCCAGTTTACGTAGATTTTAATACTGTACATACAATACATGGTAGGGCATTAACTTATGCTACTGGTATAAAAATGGCAAAACCTGATAAAAAAGTTGTAGTGATAACGGGTGATGGAGATGGACTTGCCATTGGTGGAAATCATTTTATCCATGCAGCAAGAAGAAACATAGGTATAACTACCATTATAATTAATAACAACATATATGGAATGACCGGAGGACAATTTTCCCCAACAACTCCTAGTGGGAAAAGAGGAACAACAGCACCTTATGGCAATTATGAAAATGATTTTAACATAGCAGAATTAGCCAAAGCTGCTGGTGCTACTTTTATAGCAAGAGGCACAGTCTATCATGTTACTCAATTAATTGATATAATGAAAAAAGCTTTTGCTCACGATGGTTTTGCAGTAGTTGAGGTTATTTCTCAATGTCCCACACTATATGGAAGGCTAAATAGAGAAGGGGATGCTGTTAAGATGATGGAATGGCAAAGGGATCATGCTGTTAATGTTGCAGCTGCAAGTAAAATGACAAAAGAGCAACTAAAAGATAAATTTGTAATTGGCGTTTTACACGAAAATAATGACAAAATTGAATATAGTAAAAAATATTATCAATTAATTGAACAATTAAAAGAAAAATAGGGGTATACCATGGAAGAATTCTATTATGAAATGAGATTAAGCGGTTCTGGTGGGCAGGGATTAATTCTTGCTGGTATAATCATTGCAGAAGCTGCTGTTTTAGATGGATTTAATGTATCTCAAACTCAAAGTTATGGACCTGAAGCAAGAGGCGGTGCTTCTCGTTCTGATGTAGTTTTAAGCAATTCTGTAATTTACTACCCCAAAACTACCAAGCTTGATTTATTACTTGCCTTAACTCAAGAAGCATGTGATAAATATTTTTTCGCTCTAAAACCAGAAGGTCTGTTAATTATTGATTCCTCTAATGTCAATAATGTTCCAACTACAAAAGCTATTCAATATCCTATAACAATGACTGCAAGAGAAAAATTCGGTACCACATTGGTTACCAATATAATTTCTCTTGGCATTATTCAAATTTTTTCAAATGTTATTTCCAAAAAATCATTAAAAGAAGCAGTTGCAAATAGAGTCCCCCCCCATACAAAAAAATTAAACTTAGAGGCTCTGGAATTAGGATTTAATATTGGTGAAAAATTGAAAAAAAAATACAATAATAATATAAAACAAGAAACGAACAAGAAACATCATCATTATAAAAAAAAAATAAATAAAGAAAGGAGCAATAAATGAAAATATTAGCCCTAAACTGTGGTAGTTCTTCTTTGAAATATCAAGTATACGACTGGGAAGAAAAAATAATCCTTGCAAAGGGTGTTGTTGAAAGAATAGGAATAGAAGGAAGTTTTATTAATCATGATAAGTATGGATACGGCAAAGAAAAAATTTTCCAGGAATGTAAAGATCACAAACAAGCATTAAAATTAGTTTTAGATACATTAGTTGATGAAAAACTTGGGGTATTGAAAGCTATTGATGAAATTAATGCTGTTGGTCATAGAATGATACATGGAGGAGAAGCATTTACAAAGTCTGTATTAATTGACGGCAAGGATGGTGAAGTTCTTAATAAAATGAGAGAGAATTTTAGTCTTGCGCCTTTACATAATCCACCTGCAGTAAGTGGTGCAGAAGCTGCTATTGATTTATTACCTGATGTTCCACATGTTGCAATATTAGATACTGCTTTTCATCAAACTATGCCACCAGAAGCATATATTTATGCTTTGCCTTATGAATGGTATACAAAGTATGGTGTTAGAAGATATGGCTTTCATGGAACTTCTCATTTATATGTTTCAAGAAGAGCAGCTGCACTTCTTGGAAAAAAGCCTAATGAAGTTAATTTAATCACATGCCATATAGGAAACGGTGTAAGCTTCGCAGCAATTAAAAATGGTAAATCAATTGATACAAGTATGGGATTTACACCTCTTGAAGGACTAATGATGGGAACAAGGTCCGGAGATTTTGATCCAGCTATTGCATTATATATAATGGAAAAAAAAGGTTTATCTCCAGAAGAAATGTCTAATATTTTGAATAAAAAAAGTGGCTTTTTAGGTCTTTGCGGAATGGTAGATCAAAGAGATATTTGTGAAGCAATGAAAAAAGGTGATAAAATGGCCAAACTCGCCTTTGATATACAAGTGCACAGAGCTAAAAAATATCTTGGTGCCTATGCATTTATATTAGGACATGTTGATGCAATAGTATTTACTGCAGGTGTCGGGGAAATGAGTCCTGAATTAAGAGGTCCAATGATGCAAGGTTTAGAAGAATTCGGAATTGTTTTTGATGATGAACTAAATTGGAAAACAAAAACAAGAAATAGAGAAGTAGAATTAAGTAAACCTGAATCAAAAATAAAAGTATTTGTTATTCCTACAGATGAAGAATTGGTTTTTGTTGAAGATGTTGTTGCTATAATCCAAGGAAAATATGATTCTCCAGATAAATTTGAATATTCTTTCCAAAAACCAGATTATGTAAATAAAATGAGGCAAGAAGCCGCAAAAAAAGAACTTGAAAAAAAATAATTTTTTAAAAATATTTAAAAAAAAAATTTTTACAAAAACTTTTTTTAGGTCTTATAATTTGACTTTAATTTTTAAATCATTATTATAGTGCTTGTTAGAAAATAGCAGGGAACTCTCCCTGCTATTTTCTATTGTTTATAAAAATTTCTGCAACTATGCAAAAAGGAGTATTCTTATGAAAATTAAGCCTCATCATACAAAGCCCAAGAAGTTAGCAGTTATTGCATTAGGTGGTAATGCAATTATTAAAAAAGGACAAAAAGGTGATATTCATGAGCAGTTTGAGAATACCAGAAATTCAATGAAACCTGTAGTCAAAATGTTAAAAGATAATTATGATATTGTTATCACACATGGCAATGGGCCTCAGGTTGGTATGATTATGTTAATGGTAGATAAAGCAAAAGATGAGGTTGCAGAGACTCCATTAGGCGTTGCAGATGCAATGACCTGTGGCTCAATGGGATATATGATAGAACAGTGTCTTCAAAATATTATGATTAAAGAAAATTTTTGGAAAAATGTAGTAACAATACCAACCCAGGTTGTTGTAGATAAAAATGATCCCTCTATTGATAATCCAACTAAACCTATTGGAAAATTTTATACAGAAGAAGAGGCCAAACAATTGATCAAGGAAAAAGGCTGGATAATGAAAAATGATGCTGGCCGAGGCTGGAGAAGATATGTGGCATCTCCTTATCCTATTGACATCATAGAGAAAGAAGCTATAAAATATTTACTTGAAAAAAATTATGTTGTAATTGCTGGTGGTGGTGGTGGTATCCCTGTTTATTACGAAGAAGATGGAACTCTTGAAGGACTGGATTGTGTAATTGATAAAGATTTAGCAAGTATGAAAATTGCATTAGCAGTTGGTGCTCAATTACTTATAATTATAACTGGTGTGAGAAAAGTCTCTTTAAATTTTGGCAAAGAAAATCAAAAAGATTTGGATAAATTGACATTAGCCCAGGCAAGATATTATTATGAAAAAGGGGAATTCCCTGCTGGTTCCATGGGGCCGAAAATCCTTGCGGCAATAGAATTCATTCAAGCAAACCCTGAAAATAAAGTATTAATTACAGATATCGAGCATCTTTTAGATGCAATTAATGGCAAAGATGGAACGTTAATAACAGCCTATTAATTAAAAAAAAGGAGGAATTAATGGCCAAAAAAAAGGTAATTATCTGCGGTGCTGCAGGTAGAGATTTCCACAATTTCAATGTATACTACAGAAATAATCCTGATTATGAAGTTGTTGCATTTACTGCAACTCAAATTCCAGATATTGATGGTAGAGTTTATCCTGCAGAATTAGCAGGAGATTTATATCCAAATGGTATACCAATTGTTGCAGAAGAAAAGTTAACTGATTTAATCAAAGAACACAAGATTGATGATGTTGTTTTTGCTTATTCTGATGTGCCTCATAATAGAGTAATGCATTTGGGTTCAATAGCTCTTGCTGCTGGTGCTAACTATATTTTACTTTCTCCAGAAAAAACTATGATCAAATCAACAAAGCCTGTTGTTTCTATTTGTGCTACAAGAACAGGGTGTGGTAAATCACAAACCACCAGAGCGGTTTCTGATATTTTAACAGCTATGGGCAAGAAAGTAGTTGCTATCAGACACCCAATGCCTTATGGAAACTTAGTTGAACAAAAAGTCCAAAGATTTGCTACAAAAGAAGACTTAGATAAATATAAATGTACAATTGAAGAGATGGAAGAATATGAACCACATATTGATAGAGGCAGAGTAATCTATGCTGGTGTTGATTATGAAGCAATTTTAAGAGAAGCAGAAAAAGAAGCTGACATTATTTTATGGGATGGTGGTAATAATGACACTCCTTTCTATGTATCTGATTTAGAAATAGTTGTTGTCGATCCACATAGACCTAATCATGAATTAACATATCATCCTGGTGAAACCAATTTCTTAAGAGCAGATGTAATTGTTATTAATAAAGTTGATAGTGCTGATCCTGAAAACGTAAAAATCATTGAAGAAAATATCAAAAAATATAATCCTAATGCTATTGTTATTAAAGCAAATTCTGCATTAGAAGTTGAAAATCCTGATTTAATTAAAGGAAAAAGAGCATTGGTTGTAGAAGATGGCCCAACATTAACACATGGTGAAATGAAATATGGAGCAGGTGTTGTTGCAGGTAAAAAATTCGGTGCTGCAGAACTCGTTGACCCAAGGCCATGGACTGTTGGTACAATTACAGAAACCTTCAAAAAATATCCTGAAATTGGTACATTATTACCTGCTATGGGATATGGCGAAAAACAGAAAAAAGATTTAGAAGAAACTATTAACAAAGTAGATTGTGATGTTGTTGTTATTGCTACTCCTATCGATTTAAACAGAATTATAAAAATAAATAAACCTACTGTTAGAGTTAAATACGAATTAGAAGAAATTTCTGAACCAAACCTCAAAGAGATTCTAACAAAAAAATTTGCTTAAGGAGTAGTTTATATGCCAGTAAATTTAACTGGAAGAAGTTTTCTTACTTTAAAAGATTTTACACCAGATGAAATTAGATATTTATTAGACTTAGCTCATGATTACAAATCATTAAAAAGAGCAGGTGTTTATCCAAAGCGTCTGCTTAATAAAAATATTGCCTTGATTTTTGAGAAAACTTCTACTAGAACAAGGACAGCTTTTACAGTGGCTGCTATAGATGAAGGCGCCCATCCAGAATTTTTAGGAAAAAATGATATTCAGCTTGGTAAAAAAGAATCGCTAAAAGATACTGCAAGAGTTCTCGGTAGAATGTTTGATGGAATTGAATTCAGAGGATTTGAACATAAAGTAGTGGAAGATTTAGCTAAATATTCTGGAGTTCCTGTGTGGAATGGCTTAACTGATGATTATCATCCTACACAGGTTTTAGCTGATTTTATGACAATTGAAGAACGTTTTGGCTATTTAAATGGAATAAAATTAGTTTATGTTGGTGATGGTAGAAATAATGTTGCAAATTCATTACTTATAGGCTCTGCAAAAATGGGACTCCATTTTGTTATTGCTGCTCCTGAAAACCTTTTCCCTAAAAAAGAACTGCAAGATTATGCTTTGGAAGTCGCTAAAACAACAGGCGCTATTATTGAATTTGAAACAGATCCTAAAATAGCAGTTGAAGATGCAGACGCTATCTATACAGATGTCTGGGTTTCTATGGGTGAAGAAAACAAACCCGGCATCCAGGAAAGAATCGAATCCTTAAAACCTTATCAGGTTAATAAGGAACTGATGGCTGCTACTGGCAAGAATGATACTATTTTCTTGCACTGTTTACCTGCTCATCATACAAATGGCATACATGATATGGAAGTAACAGAAGATGTTTTTGAATCACCAAATTCTGTTGTATTTGATGAAGCAGAAAATAGAATGCATACCATTAAAGCAGTAATGGTTGCAACTTTAACATAATATATAAAACCAATTTATGAGAGGGGGATAACCTCCTCTCATAAATTATATAATTACTATTAAATTTTTGAAATCTATAAAATATCTTTTTTGAAAATAATGCTAATTTCTATAATTTAACCTACTAATCTAAATGAATTATTTAGATTATATTTTCTATGATACCATAATTAATAAAAAGATATTCTGTTTTTGAACAAAACTATTCAACACTAACCCCTTGAAATAGAATATTCTCTAAAGTATAAACTCCTAAAAAGATAATCTGTTCCATCTTTCATTATATAAAACATATTATTAAAAAAATTATTTCATATATTCCAATCTAATAATCCATCTATCTGCCTTGACAAAAGAAAATTTAAATTCTATATTTTTAATAGACAGTTTTAACATCAAAAAAGGATACAATCGAGGAGGAAATATGAAAAAAGTTTACTTAGATAACAATGCAACCACTATGGTTGATCCAAAAGTATTAGAAGCTATGAAACCATTTTTTGTAGAAAAATACGGTAATCCTAATTCCTTACATTCTTTTGGTGCTGAAACAAGAGAATATATGAAAATAGCCTTTGATAGACTTTATCAAGGGATAAATGCATCAGATGAAGATGATATAATTATCACTTCTTGCGCTACTGAAAGTAATAATACTATTTTAAAAAGTATATATTTCAACTCCGTTTTAAATAATGATAAAAATGAAATAATAATCAGTGCTGTAGAGCATCCAAGTATTAAAAATACCGCTAATTTCCTCGAAAAATTGGGTTGCAATATTAAAATATTACCAGTAAATAAAGACGGAATTATAAATGTTAATACTTTAGAGCAATATCTGGATCCTGATAAAACCGCTTTAGTTTCTATTATGTGGGCAAATAATGAAACAGGACTCATTAACCCTATTAAGGAATTAGCAGAATTCACTAAATCAAAGGGAGTATTATTTCACACAGATGCTGTACAAGCTATTGGAAAAACTATTGTGGATGTTAGTGAAACACCTGTAGATTTTTTAAGTTTCAGTGCTCATAAGTTCCATGGACCCAAAGGAGTAGGTGGCTTATACGTGAGAAGTGGAGTTCAATTTATTCCTCTTATGCACGGAGGCGAACAAATGGGTGGATTACGTGCTGGAACTGTAAACGTTGCATATGTAGTAGGTATGGGACTTGCTATGGAATTAGCTACTGAAAGATTAAAATACGAAGAAAAAGAGGTGCGTAGAAAAAGAGATATGCTTGAAGAAGCTATTTTATCAATACCTGATACTTTTGTTGTTGGGAAAAGAGAACTACGCACTCCAAATACAATTTTAGCTGGTTTTAGAGGTGTTGAAGGAGAAGCCCTTATCTGGGAACTAAATCAATATGGAATAGCTACTTCCACCGGAAGCGCATGTGCTTCAGAATCTTTGGAAGCAAATCCTGTATTCGTTGCAATGGGAATAGACAAAGAGCTATCTCATACCAGTGTAAGATTTTCATTATCTGTTTTTACTACAGATGAAGAAATCGAATACACTATAGATAAACTTAAAAAAAGTGTAGAAAGACTGAGAAATATTTCATCAAGCTATACTAAAACAAGCTATACTAAAGGAGGGGAAAATGCCTAAAAATAAATTAATAGGTGGAGCATTATGGGAACTATATTCTCAAAAAGTAAACGAAAGAATGAGAAATCCTAACAATATGGGAGAACTAACAGAAGAAGATGCAAAAAGATTAGGAGGGAAATTAGTAATTGCCGATTATGGTGCAGAATCTTGTGGTGATGCTGTTCGACTTTACTGGATTGTTGAGCCCAAAACAGATAAAATTTTAGCAGCTAAATTCAAAAGTTTTGGATGTGGAACAGCAATAGCTTCAAGTGATGTAATGGCTGAACTTTGCGTAGGCAAAACTGTTGATGATGCAGTAAAAATTACAAATATAGACGTAGAAAAAGCCCTACGCGATGATCCTAATACCCCAGCCGTTCCTCCTCAAAAAATGCATTGCTCTGTAATGGCATATGATGTTATAAAACAAGCAGCTGCTATATATAAAGGCATTGATATGACAGAAATCGGAGACCAAGATATTGTTTGTGAATGTGCTCATGTAAGTTTAGGCACTATAAAAGAAGTAATAAAGCTTAATGATTTGCATACTATTGAGGAAATAACAGAATACACAAAAGCAGGAGCATTTTGTAAATCATGTATACGCCCCGGAGGGCACGAAAAAAGAAAGTATTATTTAGAAGATATATTAAAAGAAGTAAGAGAAGAAATGGAACAAGAAAAAAAAGCTTCCCAATCCGGTGCCTATTCTGAATTTGAAAAAATGACAATTGTGGGTAAGATGAAAATTATAGAAAAAGTCTTAGATAAAAATGTAAGACCTACACTCAAAAAAGATGATGGTGATATTGTTTTAACAGATTTAAAAACTGAAAATGACAAAACTATAATAGTTCTTAGCTATGCAGGAGCCTGTATTGGATGTGCCTCTGCAAAAACAATGACATTGGGATTTATAGAAGAAATACTAAAAAATGAATTATCATCAAAAATAGAAGTCGTAATAAAATAGGGAAGAAGTGCAATCTCTAACGCTATTTTATTCTTCATAATGAATATAATCGCATAAAATATCATTAATTGTTACTATTAGTATTCTTTTTAAACTAAATAACAAAATAAAATATTTTCTTTCCATAAAATAAGTATGGAAAAATTTACCCTTCTATATTGTATTTTTGAAACTCCAAATATACCAGCAAAATAAAACAATAATTAAAATTTTACAATCAAATTCTATTCAATCACATAAAGATTCTTCAATCATATAAAACATAATTATTTAATATCCTTTAGTGCAAAGTAATGAAAAGCTATTTTATTAAAAGATATAATTTATTCCAATATTATATGATGTATCCAAAAAATTATTATTATTCATTGAAAAAGCAAACTGAATTTTTTTATAATCAATACGCACACCATAAGATAAACTGCTATAAAAATAATCTTTTATCCCTGAATATCTATCAAGAACTTCTCCATTAAAACCGAAAGAAAAATTTAAAAAATCAAACATATTAAGTCGAATACCATTTAAAATAGAAAAATTATTATATAAAATAGAAAACATAGAAGATTTAGTGTTGCTTTCAAAAAAATCTACAACTTCCAAATAGTATGTCAGTTTTAAATTGGGAGAAAATATTTTCCTAAAATTTAGCCCCATTCGTAGTTGAGGGTATAAAATTTCTTTTTTAGAATTATCCCAGAATATAAAAGTAGGCACAATATTACTAACCGCTATACCGAAATCCCAATCTTTATATTTATATTTTATCCCCAAATCAGAACCAACTCCAAAACCTTTAACAACCGCCAGGTCTCTATAATAAAATTTCAAATTAATCCCATAACTTAAACTACTATCACTCAATCTTCCATAATTAAATATTAAACTGTGTGCACCTGTGGAAAACATTTTTATATTATTATAATCCAAAGGATCAAAGCCAGTTAATTCGTCATCATTATCCCTATCTATTAAAATATTTCTGGTGTCTGG
>CAYLKS010000032.1:0-34651 GCA_964384205.1 uncultured bacterium
TTTTCTCTATAAAAAAAATAACTAAAGATTTTTATATTGTCAAGTTTTAAAAAAAAAGGTATGGGATATTATACAAAATTGTTATTTTTATCAGATTATATAGTTTTTTATTTAATTTTTAGCGGTATATTGATTTTTGAATCAATGAAAATATCTAAGTTTGTTTTTTTAAAAAATATATTTTCTAAAGGATAAATAGTAAATAAAGGATAAAAGATTCATTTTTTTATAAAATATAAAACTTGACAAATATTTTTTTTTAACTAATATAATAATAGTAAATAGAAGAAAAAAAGGAGAACAAATGTCTTATTATGCATATCATTTAGCATTAAATGAAGAGGATGTTAAAAATACAAAAATTGCTATATTGCCAGGAGACCCGTGGAGGGTTAATAAAATAGCGGAGATACTGGATAATAATTTTAAAGAGTTGGAATTCCACCGAGAATACAAGTCTGCTTTATGTAATGTCGGAGGAGTTAATGTATTAGTTATATCAACAGGCATTGGAGGGCCATCGGTTTCTATAGCAATGGAGGAACTTGCAAGATTAGGTATAAAAATTTTTATAAGAGTAGGCACTACAGGAGCTATTCAGGAATATATAAATAATGGGGATTTCATTGTATCAACTGCAGCTGTAAGGTTAGATGGGGCTTCTACTCATTATGCGCCATTAGAATATCCAGCAGTAGCTGATTGGAATATTGTTAATATTTTATATAATGCAGCTAAGAAATTAAATTATAGGGTTTTTACCGGGATAACAGCTTCATCAGATACTTTTTATCCGGGGCAGGAGCGATATGATACATTTAAGGGATATGTCATCAGGAAATTTCAAAAATCTATGAATGAATGGCGTAATTTGAATGTTTTGAATTTTGAGATGGAATCTGCAACAATGTTTACTATTGCCAATGTATTTGGGGTGCATGCTGGCACCGTTTGCGGAGTTATTGCAAAGCGTACAGACAAAGAAGAGGTAGATATGGGGATTATTGATGAAGTAGAGTTAAAATTGGCAAATATTATAAAAGAATCCATTCCAGATTTGAGGCATTTATTATGAAAATTTCAAAAGTTATTTGTGCTGTTAATAATAATATTTATAGCTTATTGGTGAAAAAGTTTCCTCAGATAGTTTTTGTTAATTATACCTATGAATATCAGATTATCAATGCTGTGATAGTAGGAGAATTTGATGTTTTTATATATCAAAAATCGGTATTAATGGGGAAGATTAGTGAAAAATCTTTATTAATGACTGTTAAAGGGCATAAAGATATTTATATTATAAAATTGCTTGAGGATGACAAAGATAGAGATATAGATTTTGATAGAACAGTTCTTTTTTATATTGATTTTAGTGTAAACTCTAATTCAATTGAAAAGGTTTTTGATATTATTGGTAAAGAAGTAAAGGTTGTTTCTTTTAATAAACAGAAAAAAAGAGTTAAAAAGAAAATTTTATTGGGGGAGAGAGATGAAAGTTATAAGAATTTGATAAAAACTATTTTTCGGGATACTTATGATGTTATAGTATTAGAAGATGGTAATAAGATAGTAGAGTTTACATTAAAAGAGCGACCTGATTTGGTTATATTATCTCTTGAACTGGGGGATTTAGATGCTTTTACTGTGGCTAATTTGATCAGGTATCATGCCAGGACTAAAGAGATTCCTATTATTTTATTTACAGAAGTTGTTGATCATAATCAAAAACGGCTTGCTCTTGAATCTGGAATAACCGATATTTTTAGTAAATTTGATTCTCCAGAGAATTTAGTTAAAAGAATTGATGAACTTTTGACTGAAATTATAAATACTGATAAAAAAATTTTAATTATAGAAGATTCTAATAGTTTGGCTCATTATTTGAAATATTATTTGAAAAAGAATAATTTTTATGTTGAAATTGCATATAATGGTTTCGAAGGACTGCAGAAAGCTTATTCTATTAATCCTAATTTGATTTTATTGGATTTAGAGATGCCTATATTAAATGGTTTTCAATTCATTCGTATAGCTCGTGATGATCAAATACTTAAAGATATTCCCATTATTGTAATGAGTGGCATATGGAAGAATAAGGCGACAGGATTTTATTTAAAAGAGCTTGGCATTAGAGATTTTTTAGTTAAACCTATTAATGAAGAGCTTTTATTGAATATAATAGAGAAACACTTAAAATTTAGACAGAATAAAAATAAAAAGAGTAAATATTTTACAGTACTTGAAATTATGTTGAAGATTAATAATATAATGGAAAGAACATTGTTTCAATTATTTTATATAGATAAAATTAGAGATGTTGGAATATATATATATAATTTAAAGGAGTTTTTTGAAAAATTAGCTTATTTATTAAATAATATATTAATTATAGAGAGTGGATTTTTTTATTTAAATCTGGGATATAGAGAAGTTGTTGCTTTTTTTATGAAAGATCATTCTCAAAAACGAGACCTTTTGCAGATATTAAATAAAGATTTTTATATTTCTCATAATTCAGAAATTATTGAGTATTTATTGCCAGATGATGAAAATATTAAATTTGATAATATTAGGGAAGCAAAAAAAGAAGAGAAAAGAGTAGACTTTTTTGATAATGAGAACAATTTAGTTGGAACTTTATTTGTTAGTGGAAATTTTACTCAATTTGATGATATGCTATTTGATTATATTCGAGAATATTTAAATATTTATATTAAATCTATAATTTTGATTGAAAAAGTGCAGAGTTTGAGCCTTTTAGATTACTTGACCCGTATTTATAATAAGCGTTTTTTTGATAATGAATTATCAAGAGTAATAGAATATTATAAAAGATATAATGATACCTTTTCTTTAATAATGTTTGATATTGATCATTTTAAGAAAGTAAATGATGTTTATGGACATTATATTGGGGATTATGTTTTAAAGACTTTGGCGGGTGAGATAAAAAAGATTATAAGAATAGAGGATATTTTTTGTAGAGTTGGAGGTGAGGAATTTATTATTATTTTACCAAAAACAGGTTTGAATTCAGCAGCGATAATGGCAGAAAAGATTAGAGTTTTAGTTGAAAATTTAAAGTGGGATTTTACTGAAGATAAAATAACAATTAGTTTGGGAGTGACCGAAGTTAAAAGGGGAGATACAGAAGATATTATTTATAAACGGGTTGATGAAGCCCTTTATAATGCTAAGAAAAACGGAAGAAATCAGGTTCAGACTTTATAAATAGTTTTTTTAAATTTTTTATTTGTTCAAAAAATACACCGGAAATAACCAATATCATTCCTATAATTTTTTGCAGATTGAATTGTTCATCTAAAATAAAGTATGAAGCTATTGCAGTAAAAATAGGGATAAGGTTTGTCATGAGGCTTGAAAGATTCATTCCAATTTCTCTTATTGATAATGTATAAAAAACAAATGATAATGAGGAAGCTAAAAATGATAGACAAATTATGCTTAGAATAACATTGGTTTTCGGTTGTATGTGAATAAATGTTTTAATTTCAAAAATTAAAAATAGAGGTAAAAAATAAAGAGTACCAAAAAGATTTTGATATTTTAATATGGTTAGTGGATTGTATTTATGAGATAATTTTTTTACAATTACAGCATAACCCATTGTAGAGAGAACCGCTAAAAACATTAGCATTATACCTTTTGATGAGTATCGAAGCATCAAATTTTTTTTGAATATTATAAGACTTAGTCCAAATAAAGACATCATTAGCCCTATAATTATACTCTTTGTTAATTTTTCTTTGTAGAAAAGATAAGAAAATATGGGGGTAATAACAGGTATTGTGGCAATTATTATAGATGCAACTGCTGAAGATAGGTATTGGATCCCAAAATTTTCTCCTAAAAAATAGAGGAAAGGTTCAAAAAATGCTAATCCCATAAAAAAATATAAGTCATTATTTTTAATTAATAAAGGATTTTTTAAAATAGCATCTATTATAAAAAGTATAGGGAATGACAAAAGTAATCTTATGAATATTAATGATATGGGAGAATATGTATTAAGAGCTATTTTGGTCCATACAAAAGACATTCCCCAGAAAAACATAGCCAATGTATTTAGAAAATATATTAATTTTTTATTCATATTTATTTAATATAGAGATATAGCCTATATGAGGCGGCTATATCTCCGGTTTTATTTACTAATTATCTTGAGCTTGTACAGCAGTTACTGTAACTACATTGACAATATCGTCAATACTACATCCACGGGATAAATCATTTACTGGTTTATTCATACCTTGTAAAAATGGCCCAATTGCTTCTGCTCCAGCTAATCTTTGTACTAATTTATATCCAATATTACCGGATTGTAAATCAGGGAAGATTAAAGTATTGGCTTTTCCTGCAACAGGGCTTCCTGGGGCCTTTTTTTCACCTACTTTTGTAATTAATGCAGCATCTGCTTGAAGTTCTCCATCTATTAATAAATCAGGAGCTTTTTCTTTACAAATTTGTGTTGCTTTCTGGACTTTTTCTACTAAAGGATGTTGAGCACTACCTTTTGTTGAAAATGATAATAGAGCTACACGAGGTTCTATATCGCATAGTATTTTTGCGGTATTTGCAGTACTTATTGCAATTTCTGCGAGCTGTTCAGCTGTAGGGTCTGGATTAACTGCACAATCAGCAAAAACGAATAGTCCATTTTCTCCGAGATTGCAGTTTGGAACAATCATAATAAAAGCGCTTGATACAATGCTTGTGCCGGGTTTTGTTTTGATTATTTGAAGTGCAGGTCTTATTGTGTTTGCTGTAGAATGTTCTGCACCTGATACTAAACCGTCAGCATCGCCGAGATGTACCATCATTGTACCGAAATAAACAGTATCTTGTATAGTTTTTCTTGCTTCTTCCTGGGTTATACCTTTGGCTTTTCTTAAATTATAGAACTCCTCCGAATATTTATCCAATAGGTCACTTTCTTTTGGATTGATTAATTTTGCTTTGCTTATATCAACTCCATATTGTTCTGCTTTCTTTTTTATATTTTCTATATTTCCCAATAGAACAAGATTTGCTAATTGTTCTTTTAATATTATTCCGCTTGCTTTAATAGTTCTTTCTTCTTCTCCTTCTGGCAATACGATTGTTTTAGGAATTTTTTTTGCTTTTTCTTTGAATTTTTGAATTAAATCCATATTTATTACTCCTTTTTTGCTTATAATATAAAAAAATAGAGACTTTTGTCAACAGAAAGTAATGCTTTTTATACTAAAAAGTTATTTTATAATTAAACTAGGAAATAGGAGAATAGAATGTGCATTATATAAATAAAATAGTTATAATTGATTAATCTATTATTAATTTTGTGTTGACATAAATTTGATTTATTTGTATTTATAACAAAAATTAGGGAGATTTTATATGAAAAAAGTTTTATTGGTAATTATTTTTTTAGTTAATTTTTTAAATTTTGCTTATGGCAAAAGATATTGGATTTTTTTTAAAGATAAAGGGGATGTAAATAATAATAGATTGTTGAAAATAGAGAAAAGTTTGCCTGATTATCAACTCAAATGGAGACAAAGATTTAAAAAGGGAAGTTTAGCGGATTGGTATGATATTCCTGTTAATGAAGAATATATAAATAAAATTCGTCCATATATCAAAGATGTTAGATGGAAGATTAAAATATTAAATGCAATTTCTGTTGAACTTGACACTTCAAATATTGAGAAAATAAAATCATTTGATTTTGTAAAAGAAGTAAAACCTGTGGCAATATTTTATAGAAAACGCCCGGAAATATTGCCTAAAGAAGAGAATAAAATATCGGACTATATGACACAGCTTAGACAGATTAAAGTTGATGCTTTGCATGAAATGGGATATCATGGGGAAGGAGTAAGAATAGGGGTATTGGATACTGGATTTAGATTAATGAATCATGCTTTTGATAGTATTAAAATTATAGCGAAATATGATTTTGTAAATAAAGATACAGTTGTTGAAAATGAAACAGGACAAGATGTTTATGGCCAGGATAATCATGGCTCCTGTGTATTATCGATAATAGGAGGGTATTATAAAAATAAATTAGTAGGCCCCGCTTATAAAGCAGAGTTTTTACTGGGTAAAACAGAGATGTTAGATAAAGAGGAACAAATTGAAGAAGATAATTATGTTGCAGGGTTACAATGGTGTGTTGACAGCGGAGCTATGGTGATATCAACTTCATTAGGGTATATTGATTGGTATAAATATAGTGATTTAGATGGGAATACCTCTATAACTGCAAAAGCTGTTAACATAATTGCGCAGGAGCGAGATGTATTGGTTGTAACTGCAATGGGAAATGAAGGTTCAAATAAAGAGGGGACATTGATAACGCCAGCAGATGCTTTTTATTGCATTGCTGTTGGTGCTGTTGATGAATATGGTAATTTAGCACCTTTTAGCTCAACAGGACCTACTGCTGATGGTAGGATCAAGCCGGATATACTGGCTATGGGTGTTTTAACCTATCATGTTTCACCTTATTCAGAGAATTTAATAGAACGTGGCAATGGTACAAGTTTTGCCACTCCTCTTGTTGGTGGTGCTTGCGCTTTGATACGGCAGATTAGGCCAGAACTTACAGTTAGTCAGATTATAGATATTGTACATACAACCGGAAGCAGAGCTGATAATCCAGATAATTACTACGGATATGGAATTATGAATGCTTTTAAGGCGGCTATAGCAAAATATTCAATTATTGAAGGGTATGTCAAAAATAAAAGAGGTTTACCAATACCAGGGGTATTTGTTTATTTATATAAAGATATGGATTTTGAAGATATGTGTAATACAGATAAAAATGGGTATTTTTCTTTTAATAAGAAAGTTGCTGATGGATATTCTCTTGTTTTTCATATTGATGGCTATAAAGATACCATGATATATCTCACAGGAGTTGATACTTCTAAGATTAATATTGTATTACCTGAATATGATGATAATAATCTGGTTTTATATCCAAATCCTGCTGAATCTTATTTCAAAATTAGATGTAAGAGCGATATTGAAAAGATAAAAGTTTATATTTATACAATAGATGGCAAGTTAATTTTTTCTAATGAATATATAAGAGAAATTGACTTTAGCCACCCTTGTTTTATTTTTGGACAATATAATGAAGTTCCTTCCAATATTGATTTTTTTAGTAAAAAAGATTTTGAATCTTTTGATAAATTGCAATCAGGTATTTATATTGTAAAAGTTAAAGCAGACAATATAAGCAAAATTTTTAAAGTTATAAAAAAGTAGGGGAGTATGGCTGAAATTTTATATTTTGAAAATCCTTATAAGACAGAATTTGAAGCAAAAATAGTTGCTAAAAAAGAATTGAAAGAAGGACTCATTGGATATTATCTTGATAAAACATATTTTTTTGCTGAAAGTGGGGGACAGTTATCAGATAAAGGTTATATCAATGAGTTTGAAGTTATAAAATTAATTAAAGAAGAGAATAATATTTTGCATTGTATTAGAGGGGAATTAAACATTGGTGATGAAGTAAAATGTGTAATTGATAAAGATACAAGGTTAGATTATTCTATTCAGCATACAGCTCAGCATTTGTTATCTGCAGTTTTAGAGGATAGATATAATGCTCCAACTCTATCTTTCCATATGTCAGAAGAGTATTCTACTATTGATATTAAAATAGATAAAATTAATTCAGATGTTATTTATGAGTTAGAAAATATTTGTAATAATATTATTTTTTCTGCAGTAGAGGTTAAGACTTTCTGGATTTCTCCTGATGAAATGGATAGATATAAGTTCAGAAAAATTGGTAAATTTGTTGATAAGATAAGGGTAGTTCAAATTGAGGGTATTGATATTTCAATGTGTGCTGGAACACATGTTAAAAGAACCAATGAAATTGGATATATTAAAATAAAATTTTTTGAAAAAATTAAAGGTGGATTGATTCGGTTATATTTTATTGCAGGCAATAGAGTTATAAGAGATTATTTTGAAGTTAATAATATTATTAATTATTTTAGGAGAGTATTAAGTTCGACTCAAAAAGATTTAACAGAGCGAATTGATTTATTTTTAAATTCAAGAGTACAACTTGAAAAAGAATTGCAAAAAACACAAAAGATGTTAATTCAAGAAAAATTATTGCATATAGAAAAAGATGATAAAATTTATATTGATTTTACTGAGGGACTTGATAAGAAATTATTAAGTTTTTATGCTGGTGAAATTATTAAAATAGGTAAAGATTTGGTATTATTATATGATAAATTTTATAAGATTTTAAAGATTCAGCAGAGCAATGAGCAGAAATTTGATATAAAAAATTATTTTGATGAGATTAAAAAAGAGAAAAATCTTAAAGGAGGAGGGAATAATATAACTTACCTCCTTGATGGTATTGATGTAACACCTGAAGAAATAAATTTATTTTTAAAAAATATGGTTAAAAATTAGATTTTCACTTGAATTTTTTTTCAATATTGTATAATATTAATTTTAAAAAAGGAGACTTTATAGCTACCAGAAAGTTCGCATGGAGTTTTATTAGTAGAAGATGATGAAAAAACAAAAGGTTTCTGGTTTTGAAATATGAAAGTTTATAAAATAATTTTTCTGGTAGCAATATTTTATACTGTTTCCCAAGCATGGGAATTGAAACTTTATAGAAGAAATATCTTATCAAGAAAACAATCATTAAATATTAAGAGTCAAAGCATACCGTTATTTGATAATCTTCCTGTTAAGGAAGATTGGGAATATATCTATAAAGTAAATGATAGCCTTGTAATTGCTGGTCCCGATGATACTTTAGCAGTATTGCCAGATTCTATTGTTGGTTTTATAGTTTATAGAGAT
Source organism: uncultured bacterium (assembly GCA_964384205.1). Taxonomy (GTDB): domain Bacteria; phylum JAGOEH01; class JAGOEH01; order JAGOEH01; family CAYLKS01; genus CAYLKS01. Next base: position 8,863 of record CAYLKS010000032.1, read on the forward strand.
TTTAAAGGATGGAATAAAATTTTACCTAAAGCATATAAATGGAATGAAATGTTTTCTTCTGTACAAAAAGATGTTTCGTTCTCAATGAGAAATAAAAATAAAATATTTTTAGCAGGAGCAGGGACTCAAAGATCTATTTTTGATATAGAAATTCCGATGAAACTGCCTGCACATATTTTTGGTAGTGATAGAGTATCATTACATTTGAGTGGTAATAGGCGAATTAGTCTTGAATATAGAAATGAGACGCGAGAGGGAGTTCAGCAAAGTTTATTATTAAATAGAGATAATAATAATATTACTATGGATCAGCAGTATGATTTTTCTATTAGAGGTAAAATAGGAACCAAGATCAATATTGATATACATCAAAATTCTGAAGAGGTTTCAGAACTTAAAAATAATATAAAGATTAATTTTGTTGGGGATGATAATGATTTGGTGCAGGCTATTGATGGTGGTAATACAAGTCTTTCATTGCCTGGTACTCAGTTTGTTGGTTTTTCTTCTGGCTCGCAAGGTCTTTTTGGTATAAAAACTAAAATGGTTATGGGTAATCTTGAGCTTACAACAATTGCTGCTCAGGAAAAAAGTAATAACCAAAAAAAATCATTTGATGTTGGAACCGGTGAAGGAGGGAGTAAAAATCAAATTGAAATTTATGATTATGTCCAGAGGAAATTTTTCTTTTTAGATACTATATTTTTTGTGAATTATCCGGAGCCTGTAAGTGATAATAAATATATAATTGATTTAGAAAATGTTAAGGTTTTTGTAGATAATTTGAATAATATGGATAACCTTGAATCAGCTGTCCGAGCGGTTGCATATTTTGATGTTAGAAATGGAAAGATTGATAGTAGTGAGGTTCATCATGGATGGTTTGACCCTTTAGATGAAGATGAATATGTAATTGATAATGATAATGGTATTTTAACATTGAAAAATAGCCTTCAATCTAATTATGTTTTAGCTGTAGCATACATGACAAAATCAGGTGATAAAATAGGTGATATAGATAAAGAATTTATTGCAGATTCATCAGTTGAATATAAGTTAAAATTAATAGCACCTCAACAGAAAGACCTTGTATATGATTCTGTGAAATTTACAACAATGGATCTTGAACTTAAAAATGCGTATAGGATTGGCAGGGGAAAAGTAGATTATATCAGGCTTTTTGATCCTAATAAGCCACAGGGTAATGATTATGTTGATAAGCAGGGAGATGAGCCTTTTATTTATGTTTTAGGTTTAGCAAGTAGTAGTAAAGATAAAACAAAATATACAATTGATACTTATCAATGGCTGATAAATTTTGATGCTGGAATATTACGTTTCCCTGATTTGTATCCTTTTGCGCCTAAACTTAATAGAAAAGTTAGAAATCAGAGGGAACGAATTAATGCTTTTTTTAAGTTAGATAGAGGAGATTTGGAATTAGATTCATCATACCAACTGCCTGAGCTTTATACAACTTCGACTATAACACAGGACATCAGGGAAGAGGCAAAATTGAAGATAGAATATGTTGGGGCAGCAACCAGAAGTAGAACTGTTAATCTTGGTCAAACTGGTATTACTAATGTTCATGTGATGCTGGGTAATGAGGAACTGAAAGAAAATAAAGACTATATTGTTAATTCAGAACTTGGTCAGATTACATTTATTTCTGATGAGGTTATGAATAGAGCAACAGATAAATTGACTATAGATTATGAATACGAGCCACTTTTTAAGATTGAGCAGACTACATTATTAGGTACAGCCGCCACTTATAATTTTAGTGAAGATTTTAAATTGGGCGGGACTTTTTTGTATAGAAGTGAGAAAACAATAGATAAAAAGCCTCGTTTGGGGAGCGAGCCTACAAGAAACATTGTATTTGATGTATATTTGAATTATAAGAAAGAATCGGATATTTTAACAGATATTATAAATTTTTTACCATTTTATTACTCTGAAAAGCCTTCTTCTATAATGTTCCAGGGAGAAGTTGCTGCAAGTATGCCAGATCATAATGTTAGTAAATATAAAGCCGCATATATTGATGATTTTGAGAGTGTTAGGTCTCCGGAGGATTTAGGTACTTATAAAAATAATTGGTTCAGATCTTCACCACCAGCTATGGTAAATAAATTTGAAAGAGGAAGAATTATATGGTTTAATATAACAACACCAGTATCATATAGTTCTATCTGGCCTAATAAAGAAGTTTATAGAAATGATGATAGATTATATCCGTTGCAATTATGGTATATACCAGATACAGGGGCTGTATTGCCAGAAGCGAGCTGGGATGGGATTATGCATCCTTTGTGGAATCCTGATCATACAAGAAGTAAATATATTGAGGTTTGGCTTAAAGGGTATGGAGTTGATCTTTATATTGATTTAGGTCAGATTAGTGAAGATGTTAATGGTGATGGTCCGCCAATGCGTTTTGAGGATAAAGATAATAATGGAAGTCTTTCTGAAGATGAAGATGTTGGTTTATGGAGTGATCCCAGTGATCCTTTTTACGATCCTTATGATGATTGGTCTGTATGGAAAAAGTGGATAGAAAGTCATAAGAATAATTTTTATAATATAGAGATGTTAAAATATATTAATGGAACTAAAAATAATATGAATGATCCGAGTGCTGGTTATATGCCTAATACTGAAGATTTAAATAGGAATAGTGTTCTTGATATAGAAAATAATTATTTTGAATATAGAGTTAGAATTACAAAGCCTGATCCTGCCAATCCTGGTTATTATGTTCCTGGTACGGAAAGTGATAAAAATAGTGATAATCCGTGGCGTTTATATAGAATTCCTTTAAATGATTATATTTTGAAAGTTGGTAATCCTTCGTTTAATAAAATTGAGAGTGTGAGATTATGGGTTACAGGGGCAGATACTGTTGTAGCATTACAAATTGCTAAAATTGAAATTGTTGAGAACAAATGGTTGGAAAATGGTATTAAAAAAGGAAATGTGAAAATTTTACCGGATTCAAGTATTCTACCTCCAGTTGATTCAAATAAAGAATCTTATAGAATATCAGTGGTTAATGTGGAGGAGAATGCGGATTATGTACTTCCTCCTGATATAGATAGAGAAATAGACCCTGCTACTCAGGTAAAACAGAATGAACAATCTTTATCATTAATCTATAATAATTTAGAATATGGTCATGAAATTTCTGCAAGACAGATTTTTACAAAAACTTTAGATTTTACTTTATATAATATTTTAGAATTCTATGTTCATGGTGATAATGATTTGAGAGATTCTCTTTATTTCTTTATCAGGATTGGAACAGATGAGAATAATTTTTACCAATATAGTGATAAATTAGAACCAGGATGGGAGAAAATCAAAATTCCGTTACAGGACTTAATGTTATTTAAAAAGGACTCATTGCTCTTTCTGGAAACTTTGCAGGAGAGAGCAAAGAATGACAGTACCTATGTTTTGTCTCCTGAAGATAGTATAAAATTTGCAAATCCAATGTTTTATTATAAAAATCTTCATATTAAAGGTAGGCCGTCATTGTCAAATATTAGAAGGATAGAACTTGGAATTGTTAATGTTAATCCGGAAAGAAATAAAGCAGCAAGTGGAACTGTTTGGTTTAATGAGTTACGTTTAATTAATCCTAACAATAAAAGAGGTTTTGGTCAGAGATTTTCTATTTCCACTAATTTAGCAGATTTAGGTTCTTTTAGTTATGATGTTAAGCAACAGGATGCTTTTTTTCATGATTTAAGATCAAAATTTGGTAAAAATAATTTTACTTCATCTGATTTTTTTAAGGCTAAAATAGATATTGGGAAATTATTACCAGATAATTTAGGAATTTCTATTCCTATAAATTATTCGAGCAGTTTTTCTTCTAATATTCCCCGAATGATACCGGGTTCTGATATAATTTTAGGAGATTCAAAATCAGAAGTGGAATCTATACCAGAGTTAGATTTTTATAAAGGTATTTCTAAAAGTTCAAACTTTAGTATAAGTTTTTCGAAATCACAGAATAAGAATCGTAGATTTTCGAGATTTAGTAGTAATAGAAATAAACAACGCTCAAAACAATCTGCCTTAAATCCTCTAAGGTTTTTAAATTTTCTTTTAGAACGTTTAAAATTAAGTTATTCAAGGAAATATTCTAATAGTGAAGATTATACGAATTTATTTAATAGAAGTGTTAATGTTGTAAGTAATGCATCATTAGATTTAAGCCCTCCAAATGTCCCTAAATTTAAAATTTTTAAATGGACAAAGCCGATTCCTATAATTAATATATTACTGGAAAAATCGGAATTTACATTTTTACCAAGTCAGTTAAGTGCTTCTGTAGCATATTCTGAGAATTATAGTAAAAGGCAAAGGCGATTTGATAAAGAACCTATTTTAAATTTAAAAAGGTATTTAGATTCAGATTTTAAATTTGGTATAGCTATTTTTAATTCTATTCCACTTAATTATTCTTTTACTTCAAAAAGAGATTTAAAGTTTGATCCATTGACATATTATTCTTTAAATGAGGGTAATATCGGATATGAGTTAAATAGAAATCAATCAATAAATTTTAATTATCAGCCTAAAATTGTTTCATGGCTTACTCCATCTTTTAATTATACTTTTAATTATAACCATACGCAGCCTGAAAAGAATGTGCAGGAAAATATAGGACAGCAAGTTCAGCAGAATGAATTTGAAAATAGTATAAATGTTTCTCTTACAAGAAATACCAGATCTTCTTTATCATTTAATTTAATGAGATTTTTAGATAGTGGTTTTAAAAATATTGGTCTTGGAGATTTTATAGTCTGGAAGTTTTTGAAGAAAGCGGTTTTTCAAAGGATAGGTGCTATTAGTGTTAATTATTCTACAAATGATACATATAGTTATGGTCAATTATTTAATAAACCTGATCTGAAGTATCAATTGGGATTAATGGGAGTTGATAGGCCGGAGCCTAAACCAGATACTGCTATTTATAAAGGTTATCAGGATAGAGATAATATTAGAAATAAAATTACTCAAGGTGTTTCCACGTCATTGAATTTTTCCTCTTTTTTGAGGGGGAATTTAGGATATTCTGAGTCTTTTTCAGAAGGTATTTCACAAGGTAAATCGCAAGGAGAGTCTAAAAATAAATCTTTTAAATGGGGATTACAAGCATCAAATTTAAATAGAATACCGTTATTAAGTAGCATCTTTTCTAATATGTCTATTAGCCATAATGGGACATTTTCAGTTGATTCGAGCACTACAAGAAATTCTAAATCATTGAATTTTGCTCCTGTTTGTGGATTGAGTGCTACTTTAGGTAGAAAAGTGAATCTTTCTTACAATTTTAATAATTCCTATAGAGAATCTGAAGCTACTAATGGTAATATTACATATACAGTAAATAATACTCAAACTTTTAATCTTAGTTATTCTTTTACTGCAAAAAGAGGATTTAGGTTAAATTTTTTATTTTTGAAAGATAAGACTTTTAAATTACAAAATAGCATGAACTTAGATTTGCGAATTAATTATTCACATCAAAAAACATGGACAGGAGATAGCGCACCAACTCAGGATGTTATAGATTTTTCTATAAATCCTCAGATAAGTTATAATTTTAGCAGGAATGTTACAGGCGGTCTTACATTACAATATTCAAGAAATAAAAATAATAAAATGCATCAGACAAGAATTATTAAAGGTGTGAAATTTTTTGCAGAATTAAGATTTTAACTAATTTAGTCTATAAAGGGGATCTCTTCTATTAAATCTTCTGGAATTTCATCAATGAAACGTGATTTCGTTGATGTATAATATTGATCTCTGTATCTTCTGTTTTGACTATATGATAAATATACTTTTTCTTTTGCCCTGGTTATTGCAACATAAAATAGTCTGCGTTCTTCCTCCAATGCGTCTTCATTATAAAGATTATAATATAAAGGGAATAGCCCATCTTCTAAACCACATATAAATACCACAGGGAATTCCAATCCCTTTGAAAGATGGACAGTCATAAAATTGATTCTATCTTCGGATTCATCCATCTGGTCAACATCTGAATAAAGAGTAATCTCTCCTAAAAAATGTTCTAACTTTGCATCTGGATTTTTACTTTCATATTCATATACAAAATTATAAAATTCTTCAATATTTTCTAATCTTGATATATTTTCTATTGTTTGATTATTTTTATATTCTTCACTAATTTTAAATATTCTATCGATTTCTTCTAATAGAGTACTTATTTTTTCATTATTTCTTATATTATGGAGTTTATATATTTCTTTTGCTATGTTTTTTAGAGTTTGTTTTCTTGTTGTTGAGATTGAAAGCTTATTAAGGAAATTATCTTCATTTATCATTTTTAGGATACTGATGTTATTATTGATTGCTAAATTTGAGACTTTATCTATTGTTACCTTCCCGATACCTCGAGATGGAGTATTTATAATTCTAAGAAAACTAATATCATCTTCTGGATTTAGCACAAGATTTAAATATGATATGATATCTTTAATTTCTTTTCTATCATAAAATCTGAATCCTCCATAGATATTATACGGAATTGGGGTATGAAATGTTCTACAATATTGTTCCAATATTCTGGACTGTGCATTTGTTCGATAAAATACTGCTATATCAGAAAATTTTCTATAATTGAAAGAAACTTCTTTATATATTTGGTTTACTATAAAATAAGCTTCTTCTTTTTCATCAGCAGCTGCAAATAATGATATAGGTTCTCCCCCTTCTTTTTCAGTCCATAGAGTTTTTTTTACTCTTTTTTTATTAGAATTTACAACAGCTGTAGCAGCAGATAAAATTGTCTGGTTGGATCTGTAGTTTTGTTCTAATTTGAATATTTTTGCATCGGGAAAATCTTTTTCAAATTCCAGAATATTTTTTATATCAGCTCCTCGCCAACTGTATATACACTGATCATCGTCACCAACAACACATATTTTTCTATTGTCTTCTGAAAGTGATTTTGCAATAAGGTATTGAGGATAGTTTGTATCTTGATATTCATCAACTAAAATATATTTGAATTTTTTCTGGTACTTTTCTTTAATCAAAGGAAAATTTTGAAACAATAGAACAAGATTTAATAGTAGATCATCAAAATCCATAGCATTATTTTTTTTCAATATGTTATTATATTCAGAATAGATATTTGCTATTGTGTATTTAAATTTTAAATTTTCGAAATTATCAACAAAATTTTCAGGATTGATTAATCGTCTTTTTGCCTTGCTTATGTACTCTATTACTGTTTTCATTTGTTCTTTGTCTATTATTTCACCACTTTTTTTTATAGCTGTCATTATGGCAGATTTTCTGTCTTGCTCATCATAAATTATGAAATTATTTGTATATCCAAGATTATGAGCTTCCATACGTAAAATTTTATTTGCAAATGAATGAAATGTACTAATCCATAGATTACTATAATTACTTTTTAATAAATTATTAACTCTCTCTAACATTTCATTTGCGGCTTTATTTGTAAAAGTAAGAGCAAGTATTTGCCATGGAAGGAGATTTTCTTTTTCAATTAGATAAGCAATTTTGTAAGTTATAACTTTTGTTTTGCCAGAACCGGCACCAGCGAATATTAGCTGAGGACCATCATTATATATTACAGCTTGATATTGTACTTCATTTAATTCATTTAAGTTCATTTTATAAGCCTTATTATATCGTTATACATTACAAGTACTGTAAGCAAGATGAGGAAAGCAAAACCGATATATTGAATTATACTTTGTTGTTTTAAAGATAATTTTTTTCTTGTTATCCCCTCTATTGCAAATATTAATAGGTAACCGCCGTCTAACATTGGAATTGGAAATAAATTTATAAGTCCAAGGTTTAAACTTATAAGTGCCATGAAATTGAATAGGCTTTCTAATCCTGCTTTAGCCATTTTACCTGATAATTGCACAATATAAATTGGCCCGCCCATATATTTAGTAGAAATTTTTCTTGTTATAAGTTTTTTTATAAAAGATAACATCTGATCGATTGTTTTATTTATTTGCACAAAAGATTGTTTTATAGCAGCTATTGGAGTAAGTTTAATTTTTTCAAATGGTAAATGGCCAATTATACCTAATATTCCTATTTTGATTTTTTTACCGTATTTATCACTAACTTCCATTGCATCTGTGATAATATCTACTTCATTTATTATATTATTTCTTTTATATTTGATGTGAACTTTTTGATTTGGTTTATGAGATATTATTTTTTTTAATTGAAAAAAGCTTTCTACAGGAGTACTATCAATTTCTACAATAATATCACCTTCTTTAAGTCCAGCTTTTGCAGCAGGTGATGATGGTTGTATCTGGTCTATTTTTGTTGACATTAAAGGATATATTCCTATGTCTCCTTTTTGTATAAGATCCGCTATTTTATTGTTATATTTTAGATTTAAAGTATCATTTTGTCTTATAATTGTAAATGTTAAATTGTCAGTAGCATATTTGGTTAATAATTCAAGAATATCTTGCCAATTATTAACTTTGTTATTATTTATTGCTATAATAGAATCTCCAACTTCAAATGAAAGAGCTTGTGCCAGACCAGTCCGTTGTTCTGGTATATCTATTCTGGTAGTTTGTGTAACTGTTTGACCACTGAAAGTGAAAATAGCCCAATATACTATAAAAGCAAAAACAAAATTCATAAAAGGTCCAGCAAAAACAACAGCCATTTTTATTAAAGTAGGCTTAGATAAAAATTCCCATGGTTCACCTTTTATTTCATCTGAACTTGGATCATCTCCTGCCATTTTAACATATCCACCTAATGGAATCCATGAAAGACAATATTCAGTATCTCCTATTTTTTTGCTTATGGCAGTCGGCGGAAAACCTAATGAAAATTTTTCAACTTTTATTCCAGATAGCTTTGCAACTATAAAATGTCCCAATTCATGAACAAATATTAATACTCCTAATACAAATAAAGCCGACAAAATAGTTACCAATTTTCCACTCCTTGTTTTAATTTTTTTTATATTAATAATTTTAGTGATTAAAGTCAATATTGGTTTTATATGTGTTTAGAAGAATAGAAAATAAATTCCTTTAAAAAATATTTTATTGATATAGGTATAAGATGATTTTATTAAAAAAATCTCTAATTTGGAGAATGGCATATTAATATATTTTTGCTATATAAACAAATGATTTTTATAATAGTGGAATAATTTTTATTTTTGGTTTTTATTTATGAGTAAAAACAAAAACCCCGTCCCAATCTGGAGGAGGAGGGGTATTTATAAAATTATTACATCTTGATATATATAATTTTATTGATTTGTCTGCTGGATATTTTTTTTCTATTTTTTCAAATTCCTCAAGAGCTTTTTTCCAATTTCTTTGTTTATAAAATTGTAAAGCATTATGAAAAGATTCTACATATTGAAGAAGTTCAGGAGAGGCATTTTCTTTTTCTTCTATTAATTCATAAATTTTAACAGGTTTTAGTTTACCTTTTACACGAATAAGATCCAGCTCTCTTGTTATAAAATCATCTTTTATATATTGATAAGTGAATTCTGAAATCATAAGATATGTCCCGTATTCTTTATTTGCACCTTCTAATCTTGAACCCAAATTTACAGAATCACCCATTACAGTATAATCGAATCTTTGAGAAGATCCCATATTTCCTGCTACCATTTCACCAGTATTAAGTCCTATTCTTGTATATAGTTCTGGCCATCCAATTTTTTTCCATTCTTGTCGCATTTTATTTAGTTCTTTTTGAATTTTGATAGCAGCACTACATGCTTTATGTGGATGATCAGGAAAACTAATAGGTGCTCCAAAAACTGCCATTACAGCATCACCTTCATATTTATCCAGCATTCCATTATACTCCATGATAATATCTGTTATAATTGTCAAATATTTATTTAAAATTTCTACTAATTTTTCAGGGGATAGTTTTTCTGATAAAGATGTGAAACTTTGAACATCAGAAAAGAATACAGTACAGACCTTTTTTTCTCCTCCTAATTTTAGCATCTCAGGATTTTTTAAAATTTCCTCAACTACAGAAGGGGTTACATAGTGAGAGAAAGCTCCTTTTATTTTTCTTTTTTCTTTTTCTTCTTTGATATAATTTTCTATACTTTTTTCTATAAATACTGAAATTATAATTAATGAAGGGAATAATAAATTTACCCATAAATTAAAATATTGAAATAAAATAAAATTTATAAATAGATATATAAAAAAAATTGAACCTGCAATTAGAGCTACTTTTGATGTTTTAAGTTTTGTAAATAGAATAGTAATTATTATAAAGAAAAAGATTGCGAGAAGGATATTGATTTTATTATCAACTTGATATAAAAAATTGTTTGATATTATATTATTAAAAATATTAGCATGTACTCCAACCATTGGATAGCGCGGCATAAATGGCATTGGATTTAAATCATGTGTACCGCTGGCAGTTAATCCGAAAAAGAAAATTTTATTTTTGAAAAAAGAAGGATAAATTGCCCCAATTTTTTCAACATAATCAGGAGGATAGATAAAATATGGATAATCGTCCTGTGTAATATTGTATTCCAATATATTTCTGATACATTCATTGAATAAAGATGTATCACTTATGTTGTATCTTTTCATAATTGATTTTTTTTCATTTTGTATATTTGCTTTATTATAGAGTATTATTGTGTGATATTTTATGTTATTGAATAAGAAATTTAGTTCCTCATTATCTTGCGGTAATTCTAATTGTTCTGCAATATTATAATATTGAATGTTTAAATCTTCATCTATGAATGATTGGAAAATATATGCAATTGATAATATATCAAGCAGATCATTTACCATAAATGTAAATTCTTTTGAGGTTATAAAAGAATTGATTATTTTTTTATATTTTTTTGTTTTTTTAAAGTTTTCTAAATCATTTATGAAATTTGGATTTTTATTTAGTGTTTTTTTTAATTCTTTTAGAATTAGATTGCGTGACATATTTTTTACAGCTATATATGGAATTAAAGGATAAGTGTTATAATAAGTACCCATCCAGTTTATTAAAAGCAGTCCTTTATTATTTAAAGGAATTTTTCTATGGGAGTCTAATATAATTTTATTATTTTCAATTTTTATGTTTTTTATAGGGATTTTTAAATAATCAAGAGCCATTATAAGACTTAATGCAGGATAAATACGATTTTTATATTTTATTAATAACGGATAATGCCTTACTATCCCGTCTTTATCAGCTATGATTTGGGCAAAACCTATTCCTTTGGCTTCCTTTGAAAATGTAGATAGTACGGGATTAATATCAGAGGCAGTAGGAATATTCGTATTTTTTACAATTGTATCAGGGACAGAGAATTTTTTTTGAATTTCTAATGATTTTGTTTTATCTTTTCTATAGAAAGAATATTTTTCAAAATTTTCTATATTTGTATCTTTTGTAACAATAAAAATTTGAGATAAATAGGTTATATCTGAATTTGTTATAGCTTTATGAAGAAGGCTATCGTAATCGGGAGCAAATTCTTTTAATTCTTTTAGAGAAATATTATCTTTGTGTTTTTCTTCTAAATATTTGGTAACAGCACCTATATCCAATTGTCGTTTCGATGGATCTATAAAAAATATATCAAAACCAATTGCTTTTGCTTGTAATCTATGTAAGATATTTATTAAGATAGAATATTTATCGCGTTGCCAATTTCTCCAGTCCCCCTCTGCTTTTAGGGTTTCATCATTTATTTCAATTATTGCAATATTGGTATCAACAGGTAAATTTCCTCTAATCTGATATCTAACATCAAGTAAAGTTAATTCTGTAATCTCCATAAATCTTGTAAATGATAGTAAAATTATAACAACAAGAATTATTAGAGGATATTTTAAGCTTTTTAAATAATCAATCATTTGTTCTTTTTTAGCAATTCTTTTGCTTGTAAAGAATATTTAGATTTAGGATATTTTTTTATTAATTCTGATAGGTATTTTTCTTGATTTATGGTATCATTTAATTGAGCATAGCACTGAGCAATAAAAAAATAAATTTCAGGTTTATCATCTTCTTTGACTTCTTTATCTTTTAGCATATTATTAAGCATATTTATTGCTTTTTTTACTTCTATAATGTTTGGATATTTTTCCCCACCTTTATAATACATTTTTTTGCTAAGATTTTCATCTTTAGCTTTACCACGGACACCAGCAACAGATTGAGGTTTTTCTATATTGTATTGTCTATATTTTTTATTTAGTTTTTTTACTTTTGACCATATTTGTTTATTGAATTGTTTATTTGTAATAACATTGGACGATGCCTTTTCAGATTTTACTTTTGAAGTGTCATTGGATTTTTTTGTAACTAAAGAGTCTTGTTGTGCAAACATTATAGATGGAATAATAACTATTAAAAAAATCGTTAAAAAACTTATAAGTTTTGCCATAGTTTCCCCCTTTTTTTTAAGTATACTAAAAAATTGTTTATTTGTCAAATTTTTATTTTTTTTAATATATGTATACAATAATGTATTTATTAGAAATATTTTTATTTATTGTAAAAGAAAAATAGTGTAATTATAATATTACTTGACAACTATGTTTTTTTTATTTAATTTAATAACAATGTTTTTTTGAAAAAGGCAAATGTATAAAAAGAGGAGAATATAAGAATGAGGTTTTCAAATTATTATATTCCAACGTTAAAAGAAGATCCAAAAGATGCAGAGATAGTATCTCATAAGTTAATGATTAGAGCAGGGTTAATTAGAAAATTGGGGTCGGGTTTATATACATATCTTCCCCTTGGAAAAAGAGCCTTGCGGAAGGTAGAAGAAATTGTCCGTGAGGAGATGGATAATGCTGGTGCGTTGGAATTTTCTTTTCCGTTATTGGTTCCTGTGGAATTATGGATTGATAGCGGTAGATGGAATCCGGATAAAAAAGAGTTAATGAGATTAAAAGATAGAAATGATAATATAATGGTATTGAGCCCTACAAATGAAGAGAGCTTTACTGATTTTTTCAGGAAAGAATTTCATTCATATAAACAATTGCCTGTAAATTTTTATCAGATTGGTATAAAATTTAGAGATGAGATAAGACCGCGTTTTGGAGTTATGCGAGCAAAAGAATTTTTAATGAAAGATGCTTATAGTTTAGATCTGGACGAAGAGAGCCTCGATGTTTCATATAAGAAAATGAGGGATGCTTATTATAATGTTTTTAGAAGATGTATGTTAGATACAATCTCGGTTAAAGCAGATTCTGGTGATATTGGAGGGGATGCAAGCGAAGAATTTATGGTGAAAAGTTCTGTTGGTGAAGAAGAGATTGTTGCCTGTGAATGTGGTTATATTGCTAATATAGAAACAGCAGAATCAGTTTTAGAACAAGATGATAATAAAGAATATGATTTAAAAACTATTGAAATGATCCACACTCCTAATGTAAAGACTATTGATGATTTAGTGCAGTTTTTTGATATAACAGCTAAAAAATTTATTAAGTCATTAGTTTATAAAGCCGATAATAAATCTATTTTAGTTTTAATAAGAGGCGATTATGATATTAATGAGACAAAATTAAAAAGCAAATTGGGCATACATAATTTAGAATTAGCAGATGATGAAACTATTTTTGATATTTCGGGTAGTCCAGCAGGTTTTATAGGTCCTTATAATTTAAAAAAAGATATACCAATTTATGCTGATTTTTCTGTAAAAGATATTGTAAATGGTATTACTGGTGCAAATAAAAAAGATTTTCATTATAAAAATATAAATCCGGGGAGAGATTTTCAAGCTCAATATTATGATTTGAGATTAGTAAAAAAAGGTGATAAATGTGTTCATTGTGGTAAACAGCTTGATATTTTTAGAGGAATAGAAGTTGGTCATATTTTTAAATTAGGTGATAAATATTCAAAAGCCATGGGGGTAAAGGTTCTTGATAAAAATGGTAAAGAAGTGACACCTCTTATGGGATGTTATGGTATTGGTATTACGAGAACTTTAGCTGCAATTATAGAACAACATAATGATAAAGATGGTATTATCTGGCCGATTACAGTTGCTCCTTTTCATGTTATTATTACTATAGTTAATACTAAAAATGAAGAATTATTAAAGTTAGCTGAAAAGATAGAAAATGATCTTGAGAAACAAGGAATTGAAGTTCTTGTAGATGATAGGGATTTAAGGCCAGGTTTTAAGTTTAAAGATGCTGATTTGATTGGTATTCCTTTTAGAGTTAATCTTAGCGAAAAGGCTTTAAATAATAATTCTTTTGAAATTGTAAGAAGAAAAGATAAAGAGATTTTTTATGTATCTATGGATGAAATTATTGATAAGCTAATTAATTTAATAAATATAGAAAATAAAAAGGAGAGGTGAAATGAAAAAATTTTTATCAAATTTATCTTTTAGAGCTAAATTGCTTTTTGGGTTAATCTCCTTAAACATTGTTATAGTATTGGTTATCTTATATTATTTCCCCTTACAGGCAAAGAAGCAAGGATATAACTCATTGATAGATAAAGGAATTAGTGTTAGTAAAATGACATCGGTTGCAACAAGTGTGGGACTCGAATTTGAAGATAAACAATCTATAAATGATGCATTAAAATTAGCACGGCAGAATAGGGAATTTGTGTTTGCTACAATCTATAATAGCAATAATGAACATTTTATTGGGGTTAATGATAGTTTATATTTTATGGATAAAACTACTTTAGCGGAAATAGATTCTGCAAAATATGAGATCAAAGATAATATTTTATATCTTTATCAGCCGATTTTGGGTTCCAGTAATTCTAAGATAGGTTGGTTGGTTATGGGATTTTCCATGGAATATACTAATAATTTTATAGCTTCAAATTTTAGAGCTACATTAATTGTTGGGTTGTTGATTTTATTAGGAGCAATTATTTTTAGTTTTTTATTCGGCAACATTGTAAGTAAACCTATTAATAATATGATAATAAGAATTAAAGATATTGCGCAGGGTGAAGGAGATCTTACTAAAAAGATAGATATTAATACAAAAGACGAGTTTGGAGAACTTGCTTATTGGTTTAATATCTTTGTAGAGCAATTGAGACAAATCATACTTGATATAAAGAAGAATGTTAAAGTTATTGAAGAAGCGGTTGTTACTTTAAGAGAAGTCACGGAGTCCTTAAAATCAGATTTTGAAAAAGAAAATACTCAGATTCATCAAATTGCTTCATCTATTGAGGAGATTACATCTACTATTATTGAGACCAGTAGTAATGCGGATACAGCTAAAGATTTAGCAAAAGAGACAAAAGATTTTGCCATTGAAGGTGAAAATATTGTTAAAACTTCCATTGAAGAAATGCATACAATAGCAAATATAGTTAATAGTGCGGCACGTATTATTGCTGAATTAGGTAAAAGTTCAGATGAGATAGGAGAGGTTGTTTCTGTTATTGATAATATTGCTGATCAGACTAATTTATTGGCATTAAATGCGGCAATTGAAGCAGCACGTGCTGGTGAACAGGGTAGAGGTTTTGCAGTTGTTGCTGATGAGGTAAGAAAGTTAGCAGAGAGAACAACAAATGCTACAAAAGAGATTGCTGATATGATTAGCAGTATTCAAAAAGATACAGAATCAGCTGTTAAATCAACTAAAGAAGGAACAGAATATGTGGAAAAGGGGGTGAATTCAAGTAATAGAGTAGGCCATTTCTTGAATGATATAAACCAGAAGCTTATAAAAGTATTAGAAATGGTAGAATATATTGCTAATGCTGCTAATGAAGAATCTTCTGCTGCAGAAAAAATAGCAGAAAATATTAGTGATATAACAAATATAGTTGGCAATAGTGTACAGGTGGTGGACAATTTGGCATATTCCAGTGAGAAGCTTTATAAACAGACTGAACATTTAAAAGACCTTATTGGAAAATTTATACTTGGGAATGAGGATTATATAGAGATGAGCAATAGTAATAATGATAATAGTGATTTTTTCTCCGAAAATGATAATGATAGAGAAGAATCAACAGGATTAAAATTGGTTGAATAATTATGAGAGTAATAGATCCATATTTTGTAATAGAATCTGAGATAGATGCTTGTAAAATTTTATTGAATATAGAAAAAATTGCTCGGGTTAGTTATAAAAGTGAAGAGAAAATGACAGAGCAACCCAATAAAAAATTTTTGAAAATGTTGATAGAAAAAGAACATTTATCTGTTTTTGAGCATGAATACATATCTGTAAGATTTATTTGTGATAGAGGGGTTTCGCATGAGATAGTAAGGCATAGAATTGGTAGTTACACTCAAGAAAGCACAAGATATTGTAATTATTTTAAGGATAAATTTGGGAAGAGTATTACTTTTATTAAGCCATTTTTTTTTAAAGAAGGTTCTTTAGAATATGACATATGGTATAATACCATGCAGGAGATAGAGAAGGCTTATTTTAAGCTTATTGAACTTGGAAGGACTCCTCAAGAAGCAAGGGCGGTATTACCAAATTCATTAAAAACAGAGATTATTGTTACATATAATTTGAGGAGCTGGAGACATTTCTTTCAATTGCGTTGTGATAAAAGAGCTCATCCTCAGATGAGGCAATTGGCAATTCCTTTATTGGAAGAATTTAAAAAAAGATTACCTATAGTGTTTGATGATTTGGATTATAATTTATGAAGAAGTTAAGTAAATATTGTATTGCTTTCTTTGCTTTATTTTTTTTATGTGCTTCTCAGAAAGAAGTAATTAATAACAAAGAAGATAAAGTTGTTAAAGAAAGAGCTAAATTAGACACAAAAACTATTTTACTTGATAATGTTAATAGTAAAAAAAAGCAGGATGAAGTGAAGATAGAATTTCTATATTTGAGGCAAGATACAGTTTCTGATTCTGTAAAACAAGAGAAGCAAGAAAAAAGAGTAATAAAAGATGGTTTTAGAGTTCAGGTTATGGTTACGAATTCCAGAAATACTGCTTTGAGTTTAAAGAAGATTTTGAAACAGAAGTTTAATAATTATGAGATATATTTGATATATAAGAAGCCGTTATATAAGATAAGAATTGGAGATTTTTTGGACAAGAAAGAGGCAGAGAGATTGAGAAGGCGTTTGATAGCAAATGGATATAAGGATAGCTGGGTAGTATCTGATGAAGTTGTAGTGAATGTTTTTTCTGGAGATGGAAAATGAATAAAAAAAATGAAAATTAGATTAAAAAAATCTTGATTTTTATGAGAAAATGTATTATAATGGAAGAGTGGTAAGCGGGAATAGCTCAGTTGGTAGAGCTCTACCTTGCCAAGGTAGCCGTCGCGGGTTCGAGTCCCGTTTCCCGCTTTTAGAATTGGCGACATAGCCAAGTGGTAAGGCAGAGGCCTGCAAAGCCTTTATTCCCCGGTTCGAATCCGGGTGTCGCCTGGTGGAAGTATGAATTTAGTGCCGAAGTGGCGGAATTGGCAGACGCACGGGACTTAAAATCCCGCGTGGCTCACACCACGTGCCGGTTCGAGTCCGGCCTTCGGCATTTTTTTTTGAATTTTGAATATTATATTATAGTAGAATTTTTTTCCATTTTTAAATACTCGATAATTAAATCTTATCAAAGGAGGAGAAGATGAGGTTTATGGCTTATTTTATGGCATGTTTCTTTTTATTATTATCAACTTTAATGTATGCGGAAAATCTAAATTTTAAGTTTTTTGGATTTTTACAAACTCATTATTCAATGCAAAAAGGGAACACAATGGATGAAGATGATACTGATTTTAACACTCATAACGGTTTTGGTGTAAGAAGAGTTAGACTTATTACCCGTGGCAATGTTTTAGAGAATGTAAAATTTCAGATCCAGTTTGCTTTTGATAAACAAGGTGTTTATCTCTGGGATGCTTTTATGGATTATCTTGTAAATGAAAAATTTAATATTAGAGTTGGTAAATTTATCGGAGTGAGTACTAAGAATGGAGGATTGGTATCTTCTGCTGCTTTAGACTTTGCGTGGAGACCAGCAGGGGTTATTTACTGGGATAGTAAAATGGGACATCATGGTTATAGAGATTTAGGAATTATGGCTTATGGAAAATTATCAAACAAATTATCTTATAAATTAAGTTTTACTAATGGAGGTGGAGCAGACAATACTTTAGCTAATATTACTTCTGATTATACTACTTCTGGAAATAAAGGATTTTCTGTTGGTGGTATGTTAGAAAGTAAATTGACAAAATGTTTAGGTGTGGGTGCTTATGCTATAAAAAGTAATAAATATGAGTCACATCATTTTGATGGAATGGGATATGGTGCTTATATAAAGTTTGATAATAAGAAAGTTAGTATAAATGCTGAATATTTAGGATGGACAGGAGATCTTCTTCATAATCCTTATGCTTCGCATGTTACAAAAACAGATGATAATGCTATAGGTTATACTCTTACAGGGACTTACTATTTAACTCCAAAGATTCAATTAGCTGCAAGATATGATGTTTTTGATCCTGAAGAAAATAATGGAGAATCTGATTATAATGAACAGGATATTACCTTAGGTGTAAATTATCATTTTGTAGAATATAATAATAAAAAAGCTAAAATTCAGTTTAATTATATCATCCAGAAAGAAAATGGATTAACAGAAGAACCGGATAATAATGCCTTTGTAGTTTGTTTTCAGGTTCTTTTTTAGAATTTAATATCTATTTTTTTCTTTAAAGGGGGGAGTATGAAGGCTTCACCCTTTTTTTTGTTTTGAAACTTTTATAGTCTATCTATGTTTAATATCTTGAAATTGAGAGAGTAACAGAAAGGATTAATATGAAAGTTTTGTTTTATAGTAGTAAGAAATGGGTATCTGATTTATTTACTGAATTAAAAAAAGAACTGATGCAATTTACTTTTTTAGAGCATAGATTATCCATAGAAACCGCAAGTTTATCTAAAGGTTACGATGCGATTTGTATTTTTGTTAATGATCATGTTACAAAAGATGTTATAGAGATATTAAAAGAGAATGGGGTTAAATTAATTGCATTAAGATGTGCTGGTTTTAACAATGTGGATATTAAGGCAGCAGAAGAACTTGGAATTGGTGTTGTTAGAGTACCAGCATATTCTCCTTATGCTGTAGCAGAGTTCGCAGTTGGTATGATATTAACTTTAAATAGGAAATATCATAGAGCGTTTAATAGGGTAAGAGAGAATAATTTTTCTATTGATGGTTTGATGGGATTCGATATAAAAAATAAAGTAGTAGGAGTTATTGGTACCGGCAAGATAGGCAAGATATTTATTAATATTATGCGCGGATTTGATACTCATATTTTAGCATATGATAAACATCCTGATCGTTCTATAGAATCTCCAACTGTTGAATATGTTGATCTTGATGTTTTGTATTCAAAAAGTGATATTATTTCTTTACATTGTCCTTTGAATTATGAAACATATCATCTTATTAATAAATATTCTATTGAGCAAATGAAAAAAGGAGTTATGATAATTAATACTAGTAGAGGAGCTTTAATTGATACGAATGCAGTAATTGATGGACTAAAGAGTGAGAAAATAGGTTTTTTAGGACTTGATGTTTATGAGGAAGAAGAAGATATTTTTTTTGAAGATTTATCCATGAAAATAATTCAGGATGATGTTTTTGCACGCCTTTTAACTTTTCCAAATGTTCTCATAACATCCCATCAGGCTTTTTTTACTAAGGAAGCTATTGAAAATATTGTCATCACTACAATTAAAAATATTGAAGATTATTTATTGAAAGGAGATAGTCCTAATTTAGTAACCTCGGAAAAATATTTTAAATAATTGTATTTTAATGAGATAATTGATTTATATTAAATTGATTATTCACAGTATTTTATCTTAATATCTTTTTGCCATATATTGCCAACTTATAAATCAAATTTATTTTTTATTATATAGAAAATTTTTTGAAGTATCATATTTTGTATCATACTTTAATAAAATAATAAAATGCTTGACTATTTTTTTATAGAAGTTATATTAATATAAATAAACTCAAGAAGGAGGACATTTGATGAATTTAGATGGTAATTTTAAAGGTAAGAAAATAAAGTTTAATTTTGGTTCTAAAATGATTTCGATAGTTTTTGGAATTATAGTAATTATTTGGTTGATCTCAGGTTTTTATATTGTAAGTCCTGATGAACAAGGGGTTGTTTTAAGATTTGGAAAATATGTTTCAACAACAAATCCAGGACCTCATTTTCATATTCCTTATCCTTTTGAAACGGTTTATACACCAAAGGTTACTGAAGTAAAAAGGCTTGAGGTTGGTTTTAGAATGATTTCTCCTGGACCGCCTGCAAGGTATATTGATGTACCGAAGGAAGCATTTATGTTAACTGGTGATGAGAATATTGTTGGGATTGATTTTATTGTCCAGTATAAAATCAGATCAGCAAAGGATTATTTATTTAATGTAAAAGATGTTGAGGGTACATTACGAGATATAGCAGAAGCTTCTATGAGGGCAGTAATTGGTACACATCATATTGATGAAGTATTAACATCAGGTAAATTTATAATTCAAAAAGAAACAAAAGAGATGATGCAGGAAATAAGTGACCTTTATAACATGGGTGTTTTGATTTTAAATGTTCAATTACAAGATGTTCAACCACCTGATGAAGTTATTGCCGCTTTTAAAGATGTGGCAAGTGCAAGAGAGGATAAAAGTAAATTGATTAATCAAGCAGAAGGTTATAGAAATGATATTATTCCTAAAGCTAGAGGATTAGCTGAAAAGATAATAAAAGAAGCAGAGGCTTATAGGGAACAAAGGATAAAAAGAGCAACCGGTGAGACATCAAGATTTTTAGAAATATTAAAAGAATATAATAAAGCTCCAGAAATAACACGTAAGAGGCTTTATATTGAGACAATGGAAGATATCTTACCAAAAATTAAAAAATATATTATTGATTCTGATAAAAAGAGTAATTTATTGAATATACTACAATTGGATAATACCAAAACTATAAAGAATAAAGGAGAATAGATTATGAAAATATTAATGATAGTAATAGGGGCAATTATTTTTTTACAAATTTTCTTTTCTCCATTTTTTACTGTTACAGAGACTCAACAAGCTATTATACTACAGCTTGGGAAGCCCGTAAGGACAATAGATAATGCTGGACTTCATTTTAAATTACCCGCACCAATTCAAAATGTTCATTTTTTTGAAAAAAGAATATTAGAATATGATTCGGCCCCAACTGAAATTATTACAAAAGATAAAAAGACAATGATTATAGATAATTTTGCAAGATGGAGGATAGAGGATCCATTAAAATTTTATACGACTGTTAAGAATATCCATGGAGCGCAAGCCAGATTGGATGATATAGTATATTCTGAGCTTAGAGTTTCTTTAGGTAAACATAATCTTGATGAAATATTATCAAAAAAACGTAATGATATAATGAATGAAGTTACTATTAATTGTAAAAAGACAGCAGAAGGATATGGTATTGATATATTAGATGTTAGAATCAAAAGAGCAGATCTTCCAAAAGAGAATGAGCAGTCTGTTTTTGAGCGGATGAGAGCAGAAAGAATGAGAAAAGCAAATAAGTATAGATCTGAGGGTGAAGAAGAATCAATGAAAATAAAAGCAGCAGCTGATAAAGAAAGGACAATTATTTTAGCAGAAGCAAGAGCTAAAGCAGAACAAATTAGAGGTGAAGGCGATGCTATTGCAACAAAGATTTTTGCTGATGCTTTTAGTAAAAATCCAGAATTTTTTCAATTATTAAAAACTCTTGATGCTTATAAGGCAACCATTGATTCTAATAGTGTTTTAATATTACCGATTGAAAAAAATGAGTTTTTTAAATATATTAAAAAACCATAGAAATCAAAAAAGGGACTTTCTTAAGAAAGTCCCTTTTTTGATTTAATTTTCTTAATTTATTATTGCATAATTTCAACTAATTCTATTTCAAAAGTTAAATCTTTTCCTGCGAGAGGGTGATTTGCATCAACTTTGAATTGAGTTTCTCCTACTTCAATAACTTCTACATTAAATATATGTCCGTGATTATCCTGTAATTGAAGAATATCTCCTAAATGAATTTCCATATTTTCCGGTAATTGATCTTTATTAAAATCAGCAACTAAATCATCATTATATTCGCCATATCCCTGATCAGGCGTTAAAGTGATAGTTTTTTTATCTCCTTCTTCCATACCAATAATTGCTTGCTCAAAAGCAGGTAAAAATTTCCCTTCTCCTATAGTAAGTTCTAATGGGGATTTATTCTGAGAAGTATCAAATATTTCTCCATTTGAAAACTTACCTGTGTAATGTACTTTTACAGTGTCACCTGTTTGTGCGTGCATAAAATCTCCTTTAAAAATAGTTTAACGTTCAAGTTTAAGTTATTAATAAAATGAAATTAAGTCAATAGTTAAATAATATTTTTTTATTAAAATTTATATTTATATAAACACTTCAAAATAACAAATCGGATAACCGAGCAAGAATTTAAGGGAAGTCAGAACCCGGCTACCTAATTCTTCCAATTAAAAAAGTAATATTAAAAATTATCTTTGTCAAGTTATTTTATTATTGTGAATTTTTTGGTAATGGTTTTGTTTTTAAAGTAAATTTTGATGAAATAAATACCTGATTTGATGTTTGTTGATTTTATTGTGTATGAATTTTTACCATTATGTATTAATTTGTAATTTTTTATTTTTTGACCTGTAATATTAAAAATTTCCAATTTTATTATTGACATATTGCTTTTTATATTAAAACTGGAATTTTTAATAACGGGATTGGGGAATATTGAGACAGTATTATCATTAATTATGTTATTTTCATCTACGGATGTTTTTGCCATCTTTTCAAGACGTAGAAATAATACGGAAGGAGCGGGCATATTCTTTATCGATAAGTTAATGTCTTTATTTCCTTTTATATAGGTAATTTTTTGAGTGAAACTATCTTTAGGTGCTTTGATTATGTTTTGAATTATTTTTATTGAATCTGTTTTCTCCCAAGGTAGGTTTGTAATTTGAATGTTGTAATCTTTATTTATACTGTTATAATTGGATATAAGGATATATAATTTGTCAGCTTTCTGGGATTTTGAAGCAAAGCTTACAAAATTAGTAGTGTCTATTGAAAGCAATTCGGTTTCGACTACTTCATTTCCTGTTGTTTTCAAGCGGATTTGAGTGTTTTGTGTAATTAATCCGAAACATTTTAGAGCAAGGGCGCCCCATTTAAATATTTTTTTAGGATTTTTCATGTCAGCAGTGAGAAAGAATGTGTATCCTGCAAACCAGAATAATTTATCCAAATCCGATTCTTGAGCGGTAGTTAGAATGGAAGCATAATAAGCGGCGCCTTTTGCACTATTAATAAAGTCCTCGAGACCGTTATCCAAATTGTTGTTTATTTCGTCAACTATGTTTTCTGTATTTACAAACCCGTTGGTATCCAAAATAGTTCGTATTTTTTTTGCAAGCTGTTTTATATTATAAGGATTTTTTAAACCGTAAATATGCCATGAGTAGAAATCTAATCCTATATTATTTTTTCTTAAAAATTTTATAAATTCTTCTCTATATGATGGTTGCATACCTAATGTAGTAACAGGGTATGCCCCGGGAGCTCCTACTTTTAATGTGGGATCAAATTTTTTTATGGAATCATATACAGCTTTGTACATATTGTAGTAATTTACAGGGGTATCACGCCAAAAAGTTTTATTACCGGGTTCGTTCCATACTTCCCAGTAAGTTATTCTCTTATTCATACCATTGCCCCAGTCGCTATTTATATGCATTACAGTATGTTTACATAAAGAAGCAAATTTTGTAAAATTTTTACCATCAGGGTCAAGAGGTGCTTTCAGCAATATTTCTATTTCATCCGGATTTGGAGTCCATGCAGGTCCGAATCTGAAAAGTACTTCCAAACCTGTGTTAAATATTATTGTAAGTAACGAATCCACACGACGCCAATGATAATTATTTGTATTTGTAGGATCAAAATCCTCATTTCTTTGCGTATATTTTTGTTCGGTAGAATCGTAAATAAAAAAATCAGTATATGTATAATAATCAAAAATATCACAGCTTGTATGGGCTCTAACTATGTTTAACCCAATTTCTTTATAGTAATCCTGGAATTTTTCCACATTAAAATCATCGCACATACCCATTAAGTCTTTAACAGGTCCGATTTCATTGTTAAAATCGATTGTAATATTTTTCTGCGCATAACCTGCAGATAATAAAATTATCAATGCCAAAAAAGTTTTAATGTAGCTATACATAGCTTCCTCCTTCCTTTATTTTAATATACAATTAAAATTATTAATAGTCAAATTATTAGATTTCCCCTATCATTTTTTATGTATTAGTCTTTTATATAATGTTTATAGTTATTTGCATGAGATGAAGTTGTTAAAATTTATGTTTTAAAACGACTTATATACATAAATATATTTACAATGAGTGATGTGTTTTTGTATTGAATATAAGGATCAAAATGTGCCATTTAATATAAGTTTTCGAAGAAGGATTAAAAAAGTCAGTTTAAAGAAAGGCCTATAAAGTCATACTTTATGGTTTATATAAGCATATTGATAAACGTTTTGAGACAGTTTATAAGAGATTTGAGGAAATAAATAAAAGATCTAATATATTAAAATTAGAAGAGCAGTAATGGACTTAACAGTAGCAGTGATTAATTTATTATAGATATAATTTTAGTTTTAGGGGAAATTATTTCGCATGGATATATACCTCAAAAAATATTTAAAAATAACTATTAAATCTTCTTGCTTTTCTGAAAAAACTTTTTATCTTTTATTTAAAATGGAGGTATTATGAATCTAAATCCAGAAGTATATATCCATGGCGGAACACAAAAGTCTTATTATAATGAAAATGAGGTAACAAACTATAATTGCCCATATTGTAATACATATAATGTGGAACCTATTTATAAAGAGAGAGGAAATTTAATTATTGGTAGATGTAAAAAATGTGGCTTGATATATACTTCTACTGGAACAAAGGAACCTGAAAAAATTTATTGGGGCAATTCAGATCTTTATTTTGAAGAGGGTAGATTGATCTTTTTGGGTAAAGCTAATCATCATAGGGATAAAAATTATTTACATGATTTAAAAATATTGCAAAGATATAAACCTAATGGTAAATTTTTAGATATTGGTACAAATATGGGATTTTTTTTAAGACATGCAAAAAATATGGGGTGGGATGTATTAGGTATTGAACCATCTCCTGGTTTATCAAAATTAGGACAAAAATATTTTAATTTAAATATTATAAATGATTTCTTTGAAAATGTTAATTTACCTGATAATACATTTGATATTATTACAATGACAGATGTTTTTGAGCATATAAGAAATCCAAAAGAAATATTACAAAAAGCAAAATCTCTTTTAAAACAAGATGGTATAATTTTTATAAAAGTACCTAATGTAAATTTTAATTTATTGAAATTAAGTGTATTGAAAAAATTAAAAAAAGAATCTGCTTATGATATATTTGACTCCTATGAACATGTAGTTCATTATAATCTTCATACTCTTGAGAAAATGTTATCCTCAAGTGGATTTAAAATTATCAAAAAATTGATAGATCCCCCTGTACAGATTCCTGTATGGCATTTTTATGTTGGACATTATTATTTATATGATACACCTTTTTGTCTTGATATTAAACATTATACATT
>CAYLKS010000032.1:34751-36289 GCA_964384205.1 uncultured bacterium
TATAGTCCTAATTTTGGGACAATTGTAAAATGAATTAATTTTGCAAAAGAAGATTTTGGGAAAAATGTCCTTTATGAAAATATTAGAAAAGAGGACATTTTATTGCTATAAAATGGCAAGAAATGTCAAAGATTTTGCCATGTAAATTGTATTTTTGAAAAAAGCAGAATGATAATCTAAAAAATTTAAAATTTACTGAGAAATATTAGTAAATTTTTTAAAATAACGATTTAGAATTGTATAAAAATTGATTAAGTTTATGATGATTTAAATTAGTTAATTTACAAAATGAAGTATCTTGAAAGAAGGATGAGGAATTGTCAACTAAGTTAAATAAAATTAGAGTTAGAAGTATTATATGCAATTTAAATTGATTGTATGAGATGTAAATAGAGATAATAAAATAAGGAGAATGTTATTATGGAAAGTTTGGTTTGGAAAGATGAGATTAAAAAAAGTATTTCTACTATTGAAGAATTGAAGGAGTATATAAAATTAACTCCAGAAGAAGAAAAACAATTACAAGAAGTTATAAAAATACATCCCATGCTTATTACTCGATATTATATGTCTTTGATTAATAAAAATGATCCAGATGATCCTATAAGGAAAATGGCAATTCCTTCAGTAGAAGAATTAGAGCTTTCTGGTTCATATGATACAAGCAATGAGCGTGGGAATACAAAACTTACTGGTCTACAACATAAATATTTGCAAACTGTTTTGGTTTTATCAACAAGTAGTTGTACAACTTATTGTAGGCATTGTTTTAGAAAACGAATAGTTGGTTTGCCAAGTAAAGAGATAATGCAAAGATTTAATGATGCAGTAAAATATATTGCAGAGCATGAAGAAATTAATAATGTACTTATATCTGGAGGTGATCCCTTTGTTTTATCAACAAAAGCAATTGAAGGATTTTTACAGAAACTTTCTAATATTTCTCATTTAGATTTTATAAGATTTGGAACCAGAGTTCCTGTAACATTTCCAGATAGAATTATAGAAGATGAGGAATTATTAACCTTATTACAAAAGAATTCAGTTAAGAATAGAAGAATATATGTTGTAACTCAATTTAATCACCCGCGAGAAATTACAGAAAAATCAATTAATGCTGTAAGTAAACTTATTAGTTCCGGAGTAATTGTTAATAATCAAACTGTTTTATTAAAAGGTGTTAATGATAATTCAGACACTTTATCTGAATTACAGAATAGACTTGTGGGTATTGGAGTTAATCCTTATTATGTTTTCCAATGTCGACCTGTAAAGAGAGTCAAACATCATTTCCAAGTTCCATTGTATAAAGGGATTGAAATTGTAGAAAATGCGAAAAAGAAACTTAATGGCAATAGTAAAAGATTTAGATATGTTATGTCTCATCCAACAGGTAAAATTGAGATTATAGGAATTATGGATGGTTATTTTTATTTTAAATATCATCAAGCAAAAGATCCTGAAAATATTGGGAAATTATTCAAGAAAAAATTAAATAAAACAGCTGGATGGCTTGATGATTTGGAATAAAGTTTATT
>CAYLKS010000033.1:0-34537 GCA_964384205.1 uncultured bacterium
CTGAAAAACTTTTAACAGATAATCAAAAACAAAGCTATAATGCCAATTTATATGCCAATGGGGAAAAAGACAATAAAAAAGAAGAATATAATCCTATAAATACTCAAAAAGAACCTCAAAAAACTAAAGAAAATATTTCAAACATACAAGCTACACGAATAATTCAGCAAAATCAAAAACAACAAGAAAAGATATCAGTCAATACCAATAATGAAAACTTTCAAAATAAAAATATCCCTCCTTTATTAAATCAAGATGAAAAAAATATTAAAAATAAAATAAAAGATAAAAAAACTCCTATTAAAAATATTGCACTTAATAACAAAAATGTTAAAAACAAGGAAAAATTTTCCCATATAAAAAATAATCAAAATAATTCAAAAAAAATCCACACAAATAATAATAACACAGATAGTAATGATAATACCACTTTCAAAATTAACCACAAGCTTAATACCAAAATGGAACAAAAATTGCATAATATTATAAATAAAGATAACATGCGGGAGAATACCATAATGAAAAAGCAACTCAAAATTTACAAGACCAATTCCTCAGAAATAAAACAAAATAATAACGAAATTCAAATAATAAATAACTTCTCTATAAATAAAACTGATAACTCATTTGTAACACCAAACAATGAGACACTCACTTCGACCAAAAATTTTATACCAATAGAAGAACAAATTATAAAAAATATAAATTTTAATATAAAAGATGGAATATCTGAAGCAAAAATACAACTTAAACCAGAATGGCTGGGAAAAATAGAGATGAAAATCAAAATAAAAGATAATAAAGTTGAACTCATTTTCAAAACAGAAAACAGTTTTGTATTAAATGAACTCAAAAAAAATATTCATATTCTAAACAAAAAATTCAGTGAAAATAAACTCCAACTTGCAAAAATTACATTTGATAAAATAGATACAACAAATGTAAAATCATCATCTGACAATAAATTTACAAACAATGATTCTTATAATAGCCACAAAATGGATTTTGATTTTAATCATGGTCAAAGAAAAAATCATGATATGCAGGATATAATCGATAAGTGGGAAAAAGTGAAAAAACAATATAAAAGCATTTATGAATATGCATAAAGGAGAGAAAGTATGACTGTCATTTATAATAGCATAGACAAAATTAAACCACAAGAGAAAAAAAACTCAAATTTTGTGGATAAAACAAATCCTACTGGACTTGCATCCATGGATAATTTTCTACAGCTTTTTACTGCTCAGTTAAAAAACCAGGACCCAATGGACCCTATGCAAAACTATGAATTATCTTCCCAGCTTGCTCAATTTACCACAGTAGAACAATTGACAAATATGAATAAAAGTCTATCAGATTTTTTAAACACAAATATGTTACTCAATAAATCTATTAATAATAATATGGCAACAACTCTAATTGGTAAAAAAGTAAAAGTCCAGGGGAATTATATAACTGTAAAAGATGGAAATTCCACTCAAATAAAATTTAAAGTACCGGAAGACATACAAGATGTTACAATTGAAATTTTAGATGAAAATGGGAAAGCTGTAAGAACTATCCACCAGGATTTTTTTGCTAAAGGCAACCAAACATTCAAATGGGATGCAAGAGATAATACAGGTTCGCTTGTAGAAGATGGTAAATATACTTATGTAATCAAAGGAAATAATAAAGATGGTGAAGCAGTAAAAGTTACTGGCTATGCAACAGGTATAATAACAGGAGTAAAATACGAAGGGAATATAACAAAATTGATTTGTGGAGATAATGAATATGACATTAGTGATGTACTTGAGGTATATGAAACTTCAGAAGATTCAAATGACAAAACTCAGGCAGATGGAACTGGCGACAAAACAACAGATAATGATATCCAGATTTAAGGGAGAAACCAAATGGTAAAATTAGGTTTTTATCAGCCTGGTAAAAATATTGGAAAATTAGATCAAATAAAAAAAGCAAACATATCTCAGAAGAATAACTTACCTGATGTTCAAACTAAATTAAAATTTAAAGAAATATTACAAAAAGAAATAAATAACGACAAAGATGTTAAATTTTCAGCACATGCCCAAAGCAGGCTAATTAGTAGAAATATTCTTCTAAATGAAAAAGATATTGAAAAATTATCAGAAGCTATTTTAAAAGCAGAAAAAAAAGGTTCTAAAGAAAGTTTAATTTTAATGCAAGATTTAGCATTTGTGGTTAATGTTCCAAAACGCACTGTTATTACTGTAGCAAATCGAGAAAGTATCAAAGAAAAGGTTTTTACAAACATTGATAGTACGATAATACTTTAAAAACCATAAGAGAGGCTGGCCCCGCAAGGGAAGCCCTGTATTGCCGAACGACCGAGGCAATACCTTATGGTTGATTAAATCAACCATAAAAGGAGGAAAAAAGCTATGATGCGTTCATTAACTTCTGGTGAAACAGGATTGCGTGTACATCAAACTGAAATGGATGTTATTGCCAATAATATCTCTAATGTTAATACTATTGGTTTTAAGGCTGGCAGGGCAACTTTTCAAGAAATTTTTACACAAACTTTAAAACCTGCAATACGCCCTCAGGGAGGCATAGGTGGAACTAACCCTATTCAAGTTGGGCTTGGATTGGATATTGGAAGTATTGATACAAACCTTGAGCAAGGAAAATTAGATTCTACAGGATTAGTAACAGACCTTGCTATTGAAGGTGATGGTTATTTTATGGTATCTGATGGTGTACAAAAATACTATACCAGAGCCGGGACTTTTCAATTTGATGCAGATGGTAGAATGGTATCTCCCACCAACGGTTTTATCCTTCAAGGGAAAATGGCAGATGATAATGGAAATATTGATGTGGGTACACCAATAACTGATATAGTTATACCTTTCGGTCAAAAGTCACCAGCTAAAGCAACAACAAAAGTTACTTTTAAAGGAAATCTTGATGCAAGTATTGAACCTAACGGAACAATACTCGACAGTAAAAGACTTTATGCTGTAGAAAATTGGGAAGATAATTCTGATGTTGAAGGACTATTTGCAAAAGGAAATGCCGATTCTCCTATACAAGGAATGATTGCAAACTCAACATCAGTAACTGTAACAGATGGTTCTGGGCATAGTGAATTATATACTTACGTTTCTGCTGATTCTGGTGTCGGTTTTAACGATTTTCATTCTTTACAGGACTTAATCAAAGAAATTAACCAAGATTTTGAAGGAAGCCTTCAGGCTCAATGGAATCCAGATGGTTCAATTACATTCACTGATTTGTCAGGAGCAGCATCTAATGAACTGAAAATTACAAGTTCAAATGCTAATTTACAATTAGCACTATCAGCTGCGAATGCCGATCTGGCACAAAAAAACGGAGTAACAGATCAATTTTCACATATAGCTAAAACATCAGATAAAATAAGTCAACTAAGAGATTATCAAGGTAATGATATGAATTTAACTACTGGAGATGTTATAAACATTACAGGATTAATCGGAGAGGGAACATCTTTTACTTCTGCAGGAATTCCTGAGCCTTCTCACTCTGGAACATTTTCAGTTACAGATACTTCAACATTAAAAGATTTCTTAGATCAAATTAATCAAATCTTCACAAAAAATCAGGAAAAATTCTTAAAAGAAGTAACATTAGATACAGATGGCTCAATAAAAATTACAGGATTTGGTGGAACAAGAAATAAAATTACCTATCTAAATTTTTATACAAAAGGAAATGCAGGTGGAGAAAGACCTGTTTTCGATAATGTATTTGATTCAACAATAGGCCACTGGCAACGAGTTCAAGAAGCAGAAGATGCTCAACATTCCACTACCACCACAATTTACGATAGCTTAGGACATGCACACGTTCTAACAATGACTTTTACCAAAGACACTAAAAACGACAAAAGATGGTTCTGGAAAATCTCTACTCCTTCTGCTTTAGAAGAAAGTGGCTATGTAGAAGATAGTGGAACTGTAACTTTTAATCCTGATGGTTCTCTTGCCAGTTTTCAATTTGATAGAGGAAACAATTACTTTGAATTTTTTACAGAAACAGGTGCGGAACCAGTTAAAATCGCTTTAGATGTTGGCAATGTTGGTTCTGTTAAAGGATTATCTCAATTTGCAGGACCTAATACAGTTATTGCAGATTCACAGGATGGATACGCTGCAGGATATTTAACTTCAATAGGGATTGATGAATCAGGTACTGTAACAGGTGTATATACTAACGGAAAAACACAAAAATTAGCACAAATTGTATTAGTAGATTTCAATAACCCAGCTGGACTATTACGTGTCGGGAACAATATGTTTCAAGAAACTGGTAACTCTGGCTTACCAATTGTAGGTATAGCTGGAGAAAGTATCCAGGGACAAATTGTTCCTGGTGCTTTAGAACAATCTAATGTTGATATTGCAAAAGAACTGACACAAATGATCATAGCACAAAGAGGATTCCAGGCAAATTCAAGAGTTATTACCACCTCTGATGCTATGCTTAATGAACTGGTTAACATTAAACGTTAACGTTAAGCAAACCTTATAACTTAAGTTCGTTTCCTATTTTGTAAGTGTAAAGCCGGTAGTTCTATTCTACCGGTTTTATTGTCTTGACAAAAATAAAAAATTAATTATAATTATTAGAAGAAAATGATTTTTTTAAATAAATTAAATGGGAAAGAAATAGTTTTAAACTGTGAGTTAATTGAACGAATTGAAGAGACTCCGGATACAATTATTACGCTAACAACCGGGAAAAAGCTCATAGTATCGAATTCAAAAGAGGAAATTGTAAAAAAAGTAATAAAATATAAAAAAACAATTTATCAAAAACGAGAAGATTTTCAAGGGTAGCTTATGGATTTAGCAACAATTTTAGGTATTGTTACAGGACTTGGATTAATATTTATGGCTATATTCCAAGGAGCTGGCTTATCTACATATATTGACATACCATCTGTTTTAATTACAGTTGGTGGAACCTTTGCAGCAACTCTTATTAATTACCCTTTAGGTGATATGATAGGTTTAATGGGAGTTATAAAAAAATCTTTTTTACATAAAGAAATATCGCCAGCAGAAGTTATTGATAGTATTGTACAATTAGCAGAAAGAGCAAGAAGAGAAGGAATATTAGCATTAGAAAGCAGTATCGAATCATTGGAAGATGAATTTTTACAAACAGGTATAAGACTCGCTGTTGACGGTATAGAAGCCGATATTATAAGAGATGTTTTAGAAACAGAACTTTCATATCTTGAAGGAAGGCATAAGCATGGTCAATCTATACTTGAAGCTCTGGGGGCATATGCTCCAGCTTTTGGTATGATAGGAACATTGATAGGTCTTGTAGCAATGCTTAAAAATATGGATGACCCATCTGCAATCGGACCAGGTATGGCTGTTGCTTTATTAACTACCTTTTATGGTGCATTTATGGCAAATTTAATTTTTTTACCTTTAGCTGGTAAATTAAAAGTAAGATCTCAACAGGAATTATTAATTAAAGAATTAATAATTGAAGGCGTTATGTCAATACAATCTGGTGATAATCCAAGAATAATAGAGCAAAAATTACAGGCATTTTTATCACCGAAATTAAGAAGGACAGAAGAGGCATAAAATGGCAAAAAAGAAAAAAGAAGAATGCCCACCACCAGGCTCCCCTGCATGGATGACAACCTACGGCGATCTGATGTCTCTTCTCCTATGCTTTTTTGTTATGCTTGTTTCGATGTCTACTATCGAAAAAATCAAATTTAAAAGAGCAGTCGGTTCCCTTCAAGGGGCTCTGGGATTACTCACTTCTAAACCTACAATAAGTTTAACGCCAAGAAGTCCGGCAGCAGATACACCAATAAAAAGAAAGACAAGCAGAAAAAATAAAAAAATGATAAAACAAGTACAGGCTCTAATGAAATTTGTCAAAGAACAAAAATTAGAAGGAGAATTAAAAATCAAACTAACAAAAGGTGGAGTTGGCATAAGAATTAGTGATCCAAATTTTTTTGACCTTGGAAAAGCTGATCTAAAACCACAAAGTAAACCAATTTTAGATAAAATTATAGAAATTGCAAAAACTGTCGATTATCCTATTAGAATAGAAGGACACACAGATGATTTACCTATTCACAATACTTTTTTCAAATCTAACTGGGATTTATCAACTGCACGCGCGCTAACAATTTTAAAATATTTTCAGAATTCCGGTAAAATAGATCCGCACCGATTAGAAGCTGTAGGAATGGGAGAATATCATCCACTTGTACCAAATACAACCCCTGAAAATAGAGCAAAAAATAGACGTGTGGAAATATATATTCTAACAAAAGACTATAGACAAGATATATGGCAACAACAACCAAAGGAGTAATATAATGCCAGATGAAGAAAAAATGGAAGAAATATCCGACGAGCTTTCAGAAGGTAAAAGCGGTGGTTTCTTCTCGATATTTAAAAAACTACCTATTCTAATTTTTACAATTGTCATAGTAATAATTCTCTCCTATCTGCTTGTGATAAAAGTTATCAAGCCAATGTTAACTTCAAATCCCCAAAAAGAAATCAAAAAAATAGAAACTCTAAAACCTAAAGATAATCCTCAAGAAGTTATACAAAAAACAAATGAAGGCGAAGAAATTCCAACCGAAGAGAAAAAACCAATTGGAACAATATACACTTTTGAGAATGATTTTATGTTTAATCCTTTAGTCAAAGAACCAGATGATGAGTATTCTATATTTATAGTATCTTTATCTGTAGAAGTTGACAACTCAGAAGTTGTCCCTGAAATTGAAGAAAGAATGCCGCAATTAAGAGATATAGTTATTGAAATACTTTCAGCAAAAACATTAAAAGAATTAATAAAACCTGAAACAAAAGTAAGGCTAAAAACAGAAATAAAAAAAGAATTCAACAAATTATTGATTAAAGGAAAAGTAACAAATGTATTTTTCAATAAATATCAATTTCAAATAATGTAACAAGGGCATAACAATGAGTGAAATACTCAGCCAAGAAGAAGTTGATGCATTATTAAATGCTGTTTCATCTGGACAAATAGAAAGCATAGATGAAGTAAAAGAAAAAGAACTTGAAAAATCTGTTACAGTATATGATTTTAAACATCCAGATAGAGTATCAAAGGACCAGGTAAGAACATTACAAATGCTTCATGATGGCTTTGCCAGGGCATTCAGTTCTACATTATCAGCACATTTAAGAACAATAGTTGATATAGATTTGGTTTCAGTTGACCAAATTACATATTCAGAATTCATTATGTCTATGTCTGATCCAAGCTGTATATATATTTTTAGTATGAAACCTATAGAAGGGAATTCCATCCTTGAAATCACGCCACAACTTGCATTTTCGATATTTGATAGAATGTTCGGTGGACAGGGACAAAGTTTAGAATTAAATAGAGAATTAACAAATATAGAACAAATTGTTATAAGTAAAGTTGTAAATTTTGCATTAAAAGATCTTGCCAAAGCATGGGAGCATGTTGTTTCCCTTGATATGAGATTAGAGGGGAAAGAATCTAATCCACAATTTGTACAAGTTGCACCTCCTGGTGAAACAGTTATATTAATTTCATTTGAAATTAAGACACTAAATTCCAGTGGATTAATGAGTATATGCTATCCCTATATGGTATTAGAATCTATTATATCTAAATTATCAGGACAACACTGGATAACATTTTTAAGAAAAGAAGCAACTGAGGGGCATCAGGACATAATTACCTCAAGATTAATGCAAGCAAGTGCTCCTATTAAAGTTATATTAGGCAAAACAAAACTAACTGTACAGGATATCTTGGATTTAAAAACTGGGGATGTCATAAAACTAAGAAAAGATGTTAAAGATGAATTAGTAATGATGGTAGGAAATAACCCCAAATATTACTGTAAACCTGGTGTTTTAAAAGATCATCTTGCAGTAAAAATTACAAGAATGATAAAAAAAGGAGAAAATCTTAGATTATGAGTGATGAATTTTTATCCCAGGAAGAGATTGATGCCCTAGCATCTGGTGTCTTACCGGAAAGCGAAGAGATTCTTCCTGATGTAGAAGAATCAATTAAATCATTAATAGAAACAATAAAAGAACAGATTGTCAATGTTTTTTCTATAACTCTTTCTTTAGAAGTATCATCAGATATTATATCAATAAATTTCTATAATAAAGATAAAATAGGTGAATTATCTAAAGATCAATTAGTAAGTATTGCAACTACTTATACTGGAGCTATTAAAGGAAGAATAATCTATTTAATGACCAAAGAAGATGTTGCAATGATTTCCGATCTAATGATGATGGGAGAAGGTACTACTGAATGGTCAGATGATTTTATAGAATCAATTGGTGAAGCTTTTAATCAAATCGATGGAAATCTTGTAACCCCCTTGGGAAACTTTGCTGGCGGACAAATAGAAATTAGCAGTGCCGAGGTAAATCTCATTTCTCTTGATGATGCGGATTCATTCAGTGATTTTTATCTAGTAATGTTAAAATTAACGATTGGTGATAAAATAGATTCACAATTTGCTATTTTAATAGATCCTGATATTATACTGAAGCTTCAAGAAAAACAACAACAAGCCACTCAAGAGTCAACAGCTGACAAAGTCACTGTAAAAACTCCAGACCTTGAAAAATTTGACCAAGAAGAAAAACAGGTTTCATCAGGTGCAACAGAACTTCCTAAAAATATAGAAATGATTCTTGATATTTCATTACCAGTTACTATTGAACTCGGCAGAACTTCTATGAGAATCAGAGATATTCTTGAATTAGGACATGGTTCCATTGTTGAATTAGATAAATTAGCAGGAGAACCTGTGGACGTTATCGTCAATGATAAAGTCATAGCAAAAGGCGAAGTTGTTGTTATTGATGAAAATTTCGGTGTCAGAATCACTTCTCTTGTTGGCATGGATGAAAGAATTAAAAGCTTGAGATAAATGAGATAAAAATTATGGATACATTACAACAAGTTACAGAAAAAACAGCAAATCTGCCTCTTGCTGACTTTAATATCTGGTTTTCTTTAATTAAAATCATAATTATTTTAGCTCTTCTAATAGCATTAATTTATGGTTTTTTATTTTTTATGAAAAAATATCTTTATAAAAATTCTGGCTTTAAAAATTCTAATAGGATAAAATTAATTGAAACTTTCTATTTATCCCCAAAATCTAAAATTTACCTAATAAAAATAGGAAAAAAATTCCTCCTTGTAGGAGATAATGGAAACAATATTTCTTATTTAAAAGAACTGGGAGAAGATGAAATTGAATAATAAAAAAAAATTAAAAAATTTTGAAAAAAAACATCCTCTTTATCGAATTATATCGTCAAAATTTTATATAACTTTAATATTTTTTGCTTTGTTTTTTATATTTTATACAAAAATATCAGCACAGGGACTACCGAAGGTAACTTTAGGAGTGGACTCAACAAATAATCCCAAAGAATTTGCAACATCAATCCAGATCCTATTTTTAATAACAATACTATCATTAGCGCCTGCTTTTATTTTATTAATGACATCTTTTATAAGAATTGTAACTGTATTATCTTTTTTAAGAAATGCTATTGGTACGCAACAAATGCCACCAAACCAGCTAATATTGGGATTATCCCTTATACTAACATATTTTATAATGAGTCCCACTCTTGATAGAATAAATCAAGAAGCATTACAACCTTACTTAAATGAACAGATTACTCAGCAGCAAGCATTAAAAAAAGCTCAAATTCCGATTAGAGAATTTATGCTCCGCCAAACTCGCGAAAAAGACTTAGCTTTATTTGTAAAATTATTAAAAGAAAAAAGACCTAAGTCGCCAAATGATTTATCATTAAAAGTCATTGTTCCAGCTTTTGTAATTTCTGAATTAAAAACAGCATTTCAAATAGGATTTATCATATATGTGCCTTTTCTAATTATTGATATGGTAGTAGCAAGTGTCTTGATGTCTATGGGAATGCTCATGTTGCCCCCTATCATGATCTCCTTGCCTTTCAAATTATTATTATTTATTTTAGTTGATGGATGGAATTTGGTTATACAATCTTTAATGACAAGTTTTAAATAAAAGAAGGTAAGTATGACACAAACATATATAATTGCTTTGGGCAAACAAATTATCTGGATTATTCTTTTAATATCCGCGCCTATGTTGCTTTCTGGATTATTGGTAGGGCTGTTAATAAGCATATTGCAGGCAGTTACTCAAATACATGAAATGACTATAACTTTTATCCCCAAAATTATTGCAGTATTAATTGCTCTGGTGATTTTTTTACCATGGATCAGTAATATATTAATAGATTTTACAATCAATTTATTCTCAAATATTCCTAACATAATTCATTAACAAAGGAGAGACATAGGGATTGGATTTTACCATAAATTCTATAAAACTATTCTTACTTGTTTTCATAAGAATATCATCTTTTCTATTCGCTGCTCCTTTTTTCGGCAGTGCTATGATATTAAATAGAGTGAAGATAGGATTCGCATTTATATTGGCGTGGATAATATACCCTGCTATAACATATAACCCTGATTTATTACCTAACAGCCTGATAACATATTTTATAGTACTCTTTAATGAAATATTCTGGGGATTAATTATTGGTTTTGTGTTCTATATAATTTTCATTGGCATACAATATGCAGGAGAAGTAATTGGTATTCAGATGGGATTTGGAATTGTGAATGTATTAGATCCGCAAGCACGGATTCAGATTTCTATTATTGGACAATTTTTTTATCTGGTTGCTCTTATAATTTTTATTTCTATCAATGGTCATTACTATTTAATTGAAGCTGTATTTAGATTTTTTGAAATTTTGCCACCAGGTGCAATAGTATTTAGTTCAAAATTCTTAGATCAAATAATTAAAATTTCAACTATGGTGTTTTTTTATATGTTTAAATTAGGTGCACCGGTTGTCATAACATTACTTTTAACTGATATTGCTTTTGGAATGATAGCGAGAACTGTACCTCAAATGAATATTTTTATTGTTGGATTCCCTATAAAAATAATTGTCAGCTTCGTTACTATTATCTTATCTTTTTCACTCTGGGGATATGTATTTATTAAACTTCTAAATAGCTTTCTTGTTGAATGCAATAACTTAATCGGTATTTTATAATTCAGGAGAATAGATTATGCCCGCTGAAAGTAATCAGGAAAGGACAGAACCAGCTACACAACGAAGGCGAGAACAAGCAAAAGAAAAAGGACAGGTAGCTAAAAGCACAGAAATTAATACTGTCTTCATATTTGTATTTTCATTATTATACTTCTCTATTGCTGGAAATTTTTTCTATAAAAATATAAAAGAAATTGTGATATTCTATCTATCGAATGCTGGCAACCTTTCTATAGATATGTCAACATATTACAATTTTATGCTGAATTTATTAGAAAAAGTTGGGCTTTTATTATTGCCTTATTTTTTAATAATATTTGTTGCAGGAATTATTGCAAATGTTATTCAGTTTGGATTCTTATTTACAGCTCAACCACTAACACCGGATTTAAAAAAAATTAACCCTATATCTGGTTTTTCCCGAATATTTTCAAAAAAATCTTTTGTTGAACTTATTAAATCTATTTTAAAAATAATAACAGTAGTTTCAATTGCATTTCTCACAATTAGAGCAAATCATAATCAATTAATATTAAATGCTGATAAAGACATATCTCAAATAGCAACAGTAGCTATTGGTTTTATTAAGGGATTATCTTTAAAAATCCTTTTAGCCTTAATTATAATTGCTATTTTTGACTTTGCTTTCGCAAGATGGGATTATGAACAAAATCTAAAAATGACGAAGCAAGAGGTAAAAGAAGAACTTAAACAATATGAAGGAGATCCTTTAATCAAAAGCCGAATAAGATCGATCCAACGTGAAATGGCACGAAAAAGAATGTTGCAAAAAGTTCCAGAAGCAGAAGTTGTTATTACAAACCCTACTCATTTTGCAATTGCACTTGCTTATGATATGGAAAAAGATCCAGCCCCAAAGGTAATTGCCAAAGGAGCTGATTTTATTGCTCAAAAAATTAAGGAAATAGCAACTGAAAATGATGTTCCAATAGTAGAAAATAAATCATTAGCAAGGGCATTATATAAAGCATGTGAAATTGGTGATTTTATTCCTGAAGATTTATATACCGCAGTTGCTGAAGTTTTATCTTATGTCTATAAATTAAAAGGGAAAAAGGTAGCATAAATGAGTAAAATAATTTCCATTGGATCAGGAAAAGGCGGGGTTGGCAAATCTATAATAACAGCCAATCTGGCTGCTCATCTTGCATCTAATGGTAAAAAAGTCATTGCTATTGATTCAGACTTTGGAGGGTCAAACCTTCATACTTATTTGGGAATAAATTCTCCAGATAAATCAATAAGTGATATTTTAGTTAAAAACCTAAAAAATATTGAAGATGTAATCATTGATACTGAGATCGAAAATTTAAAATTAATTAGTGCTGATAGTGGATTTATAAGCATCACAAATATGAAATTTGTTCAGAAAAGTAAAATATTGA
This sequence comes from uncultured bacterium, assembly GCA_964384205.1. Classification (GTDB taxonomy): domain Bacteria; phylum JAGOEH01; class JAGOEH01; order JAGOEH01; family CAYLKS01; genus CAYLKS01. Next base: position 12,587 of record CAYLKS010000033.1, read on the forward strand.
AAGAAATACTCAAACTTGATGCGGATTATATTTTAATGGACTTAGGTGCTGGTTCTGCTATTAATATTATAGATTTTTTTCTTTTATCATCCTTTCCTATTGTTATTACAGTACCAGAAATTACAAGTTTTGAAAATGCTTATACATTTTTAAAAAACTGCACATTCAGGCATATATTAAATGGTATAAAAAAATATGCTTTCTGGTATAAAAAAGTAATAAATTACTTTGTTCATCCATATCAATATAATATTTTTTCCATCAATGATTTACTTAATAAAATGGAAAAAGAAAACAAAGAAATATTTGACATAATTGTCGATCAGATAGAAAATTTTCAGCCAAATTTAATTTTAAATAGAATCACTCAACTCTCTGAAATTAATCTTGGAGAAAGAATTAAACAAATAGTAAAAAAATATTTAAATGTGGATTTACATTTTTTAGGATATTTTGAAGAAGATTATTCTGTAAAAACGTTAATAAATCAGAATCAATTAATAATCAAAAAAAATCCTTTTTCTAAAATTTCTCTAAGAATTAAAGATTTAGCAGAAACAATTATAAACCAGGAAAAATATGGAAAACAACATATTATCAAGACTAACTAAACATACTGATATATTAGTAGCTGTTGGTGTTATAGGTATATTAATTGTAATGATACTCCCTATGCCGCCATTTTTCTTAGATATATTGCTTGCTACTAATATTTCACTATCTGTTATAATATTATTAACAACAATGTATCTTCAAAGGCCTCTTGATTTTTCAGTATTTCCAGGATTATTGCTTGTAATTACTTTATTCAGACTATCGTTAAATGTTGCCTCAACTAGATTAATATTGGGCGAAGCCTATGCTGGTCAAATTATCAAATCCTTTGGCACATTCGTTGTCAAAGGAGATTATGTAGTAGGATTTATTGTATTTCTAATTTTAGTAATTATTCAATTTGTAGTTATTACAAAAGGAGCAACAAGGATTGCAGAAGTTGCTGCAAGATTTACATTAGATGCTATGCCTGGAAAACAAATGAGTATAGATGCTGACTTAAATGCAGGATTAATTAACGAAGAACAAGCACGAAAAAGAAGAGAAGAAATTTCCAAGGAAGCAGATTTCTATGGAGCAATGGATGGCGCCAGTAAATTCGTCCGAGGAGATGCAATAGCAGGAATTATTATAACAATTATCAATATCATCGGAGGTTTCGTAATTGGAATATTAAAACAGGGAATGTCTTTTTCCGAAGCATTACAAACATATACTCTACTTACTGTAGGCGATGGACTTGTCTCTCAAATTCCAGCTCTTATTATATCAACATCTGCTGGTATTATTGTAACAAGAGCAGCTTCTGAATCCAATTTAGGAGAAGATATAAAAAAACAACTTACATTCCAACCAAAAGCAATTTTAATAGCCTCTGGTCTTTTGTTATTTTTCGCACTTATTCCTGGACTACCAACACTACCTTTTATAATATTAAGCTCCTTAACAGGTGCAATAGGTTATATAACATTAAAGTCAAGTCAAAAGAAAGAAATTATTGAAGAAGAAACTGAAACAGAAGCCGAACCGGTTGAAGAAAAAATTGAAGATCTACTAAAAATTGATCCTTTAGAAATTGAAATTGGATATTCATTAATTCCTCTTGTAGATAAAAGCCAAGGCGGAGATCTATTAGAAAGAATTAGTCTTATAAGAAAACAAATTGCCCAGGAACTTGGAATAATAGTTCCTCCAATAAGAATTAGAGATAATATCCAACTTGAATCTTTTTCCTATAGTATCAAATTAAAAGGAATAGAAATTAGTAAAGGTACACTAATGACTGATTATTTACTTGCTATGGCTCCGGGCGATGTTGAAGAACAAATAGAAGGAATACCAACAACTGAACCTGCTTTTGGATTACCGGCATTATGGATAACACCTGATAAAAAAGAATATGCAGAAATTCTGGGATATACTGTTGTAGAACCTTCTGCTGTTCTTGCCACTCATTTATCGGAAGTAATTAAAAATAATGCCTATTTATTGCTCAACAGACAACAAGTCAAAGATCTAATCGAGAATATCAAAAAAGATAATCCAGCACTAATTGAAGAATTAGTCCCTAATACTTTGACAATTGGCAATATACAAAAAGTATTACAAAATTTACTAAAAGAAAAAATACCTATCAGAGATTTAGAAACTATTTTAGAAGTTCTGGCAGATTTTGCTGTTCTAACCAAAGATGTCAATCTCTTAACTGAATATGTTCGAGCAAACTTAAATAGAAAAATTACAGAAATGTATAAAAATGAAAATAATACAATTATAGGGCTAACTCTAGACCCAAAATTAGAACAAATGATCTCTGACATTATAAAAAATCCAAATTTTACTGGAGAAATTGTCCTTCCAGCAAATATTCAACGTAATCTTCAAAGGGATTTAGCAGACAAAATAAAACAAATGTTGGATCAGGGGTATATGCCAATTATTCTATGCTCCCCTGCAATTAGAATGTATTTTAAAAAAATTATTGAAGACACATTTCCTGATGTAGTTGTATTATCTTATGCTGAAATCGCAAAAGGAACTGAAATAAAATCGCTCGGTATAATAAGCGGGGGTAACTAATGAAAATAAAAAAATTTACCGCAGAATCAATGCGCGATGCTTTATTTAACATTAAAAAAGAATTAGGCCCCCAGGCTGTCATATTAAAAACAAAAAAAATTAAACCCAACGGTATATTCTCCAAAGAATATTTCGAAGTAACAGCTGCTATAGATATTGATGAAAAAGAGGTAATAGAAACAGAAAAACTCACAAATTCATTAAACAAAAATTCTAAATTTGAATCAAACTATTTTGTCTTTGAAGAACAAAAAGCTCCTCCCTCTAATATTAATCTAAACGATAAAGACGAATATATAACTTTTTCATTACATCATGATGAAAAAATTAGTGCTCTCCAAAAAATATTATATAAAAAAGATGTTCTGGCTAAAAATATCATAAAAATAACAGAAAATATTCTAAATTTTTATAATGAAAATACAGAATTTATAGAACTCGTAGAGAAAACACGAGAAATTCTACTAAAAAATATCAGAGTCTCCGGACAATTAATACTAAAAAGAAATAAACCTACTGTTATAGCATTGATTGGTCCAACTGGCGTGGGAAAAACAACAACAATAGCAAAACTCGCTACTAATTTTTCATTATTTGGAAAACTCAACATTGGTTTAATAACATCTGATACCTATAGAGTAGCAGCTGTAGAACAACTCAAAACCTTTGCCAAAATAATCAATATACCAATCGAAACAATCTATAAACCAAATGAAATAAAAGATGCAATTGAAAAATTTTATGATAAAAATATTATCTTTATAGATACTGCTGGAAGATCTCAAAATGATAAAGAAAAAATTATCCAATTACAGGATTTACTTTATTATGCAGAACCTGATGAAGTTCATCTGGTATTAAGTGCTACAACAAAATATCAAGATACATTAGATATAATCAAAAAATTTGCTGTTGTCCCAATCCATAAATTAATATTTACGAAACTTGATGAAACCACAAATTTCGGAATGATATATAACATACAACAAGTAGTACAAAAAAAAATCTCTTATTTTACCACAGGCCAAAATATTCCAGAAGATATTGAAATAGCTAAACCAGAAATAATTGTCAACAATTTACTGGGAGACATAGATGTCTATTCAGGCGAATGAATTAGATCACAAAATCAAAAACAAAACTTTACAAACAAATACTGAATGGATTCCATTAATAGAAAAAAATAAAATAAATTGTACAACAATTGCTATAACCAGTGGGAAAGGTGGGGTTGGTAAAACAAATTTTAGTTTGAATTTTGCTTTATCGTTAAAACAAATCAACAAAGAAGTTTTGTTAGTAGATGCTGACCTTGGATTAGCAAATATAGATATTTTGTTAGGTATAACTCCTAACTTAACATTATCTAAATACTTTTCCGATAATTTATCTTTGAAGGATATTATATATAAAGGCCCAGAACGATTAAATATATTACCGGCAAAAAACGGATTAGAAAATATAGCAAATTTATCCGAAAACCAGCTAATAAAATTTATTAAAGACTTTAGTGAACTCGAACTATATTATGATTATATAATCTTTGATACAAGTGCAGGAATAAGAATTCAAACTACTTCTTTTGTATTATCATCAAAAGAATGCTTTGTACTAATTACCCCAGAGCCTACTTCAATAGTAGATGCTTATTCTATGATTAAAATAATTGTAAAAAAACAACCCGCAAAAACTATAAACATTATAGTAAATATGGCTAAATCTGAACAAGAAGCTATTACTACTTTTAATAATGTTGCAGAACTTGCAAAGAAATTTCTTAAAAAAACACTCTTTTTTTATGGATATTTGCCTTATGATAATGATGTTATAAAAGCAGTAAAATCACAAGTCCCTGTTTTACAGCTAAACAATAATTCTAAGTTTAGTAAAAATCTACTATCAATTAGAGATAATTGGTTGTCTAAACAAAATTTTAACAAAAAAATCTCCTTTGGTGAAAGATTTGTAAAATTTTTCAAGAATACAAAGGATTTAATATAAATGGATTACAAAAAAATAAACCACGTCAGTATAATATTAGGATTGATCGGCACAAGTTTATCTCTATTAATTTCTTTACTAAATAATGTTAATGTTTTAGATGCAGTACAGAGAGCTATTATTGTTTTTTTAATATTATGGATACTGAGCCAAATTATATGGGTAATTCTAATTTTTCTTGTAAAAAAAGTGCATGAAGAAATAAAAGAAGAAGAAAAAAAACGTATTATAGAAGAACAAAAGAAAAAAATAGAAGAAAATGAAACAAAAATAGTGGATAAACTAACAAAGAGTTATAAAAATATTTCTCAAAAATATGATGACAAATTGGAGAAAACTAAAGAAAAAATTAAATCAAAAGGAACTCAAACGGATTATGTTATAGGAGATCAGGAGTGAATAAATGATTAAAAAAACTTTAAATAACATATGGAAAGAATATAAAAGAACTAATAAAAAAGAACTAAGAGATAAATTAATAAAAGAATATCTCCATCTACCAAAATATATAGCTGGTAGAATGGCAATTTCTCTGCCAGATCATATAGAATACGATGATTTATTAAGTTGTGCTGTTATGGGATTAATTAATGCAATAGAACATTATGATCCAGAGAGAGGAGTCCCTTTTGAATACTTTGCGTCTCACAGAATAAAAGGCGAAATATTAGATGACTTACGAAGGATGGATTGGGTACCCAGAAGTATACGAAAAAAAGCTAAAAATTTAGAAACAGCTTTAATGAAACTGCAAAATAAATTAGGTCGTGCCCCATCTGATAAAGAATTAGCAAATTATTTAGGAATCACAGAAACACAACTTAATCAATTATATAATGAAGTAAAAGGAGTGAACTTAATATCTTTACAAGATTTAGTATACGATAATGATATACATTCTACTGAATTGTCTAATTTTATTAAAGATGATAGTATCCCTGATCCTGATACTGATTTAGAAAAAAAAGAACTTTCTGAGGAACTTGCAAACTTTATTAATACTTTAAATAATAAAGAAAAATTAGTTATAGCTTTATATTATTACGAAGGATTAACATTAAAAGAAATAGGTAAAGTATTGGATATAACAGAATCAAGAGTCTCACAACTTCATACTAAAGCCTTAATGAATTTAAAAGCTAAAATAAAACTTCTTGAGAAAAAACGCATCCATTAGAAAAAAGGGGGGCTCCATGGTAAAGCCAATCCATCTTCAAGACCTCTTTTCCAAAACAGCATTCGCAGAAAAAGTTCATCAGGTAAAAAAACAGGGACCAGAAACAGATCAACATCAATTCAACTACCAATTACAAAAACAAATAACAGAAGAAAAAGAAACAACAAAAAAATTAGAACCCAAAGACCAGATGATAATCCACACAGAAGAAAAACATAAAGAAAAACATCAACAAGAAAAAAAGAAACGACAAAAAAAAGAAGAGGTACAAGAACACAAAAAAAGCAATGACAAGGGCTCATCTTCTCACATTGATATAAAAATATGAATAACACTCCCATCATCAATAATAAAAATAATCTAAAACTAAACAATAATGCTCTATTTATCCATGGTAAAATTGTCAAAGGGAAAGTAGTAGCTATAATTCAAAAAAACTACTATCTAATTTCTATTAGAAATAAAAAATTTATAACTTATTCTGAAAAAGACTTCAATATAGGAGATTATATTAAAGCAAGAGTAAAAGGAACATTCCCAGAAATAACTTTACAATTGGTAGATGAAAACAGAATAAATGATGAAATAAAAAATACTAATATTTTATTATCAAAACTTAACCTGCTTATAAATGACAATTTGGAAAATAAATTTTTATTCAATTTAATAATAAATTTCAACAAAAACAAATTTTTTTTGAAAAACTTTTTTAATGAATTTTTATCACCAGAAAATAAAAACCTAAAACAATACTTCCATTCTTTTAAAGATATTATAAGTTTTTTTTCAAAGTTCAAAAACAAAGCAATATTAAGTAATTTCTTCAAACTATTTAGCGCATTAAAAGAATTACAAAAACATAATCCTAAAGATGAAATCAAAAATGCTATTGAACATCTCCAGGGAACATTATTTTTTAATATCTTTAATGAAAAATTTTTTTTCGTTCCCTTTATCTTCTACTATAATAATTCATGGGAAGAATTTTTTTTTAGATTTAATAAAAAACAACCTAAAGAACAGGACTTATATTCTCTTAATATTTTCTTAAAGCCTACTGAAGAAATCCACCTATTAATAAATTTCTTATTAAATTGTAAAAATAATTACTTCGATCTAAAATTTACCTCTAATAATAGAGATTTCCTTAAAACAATAAACAATAAACAACAACTGCTAATATCTTCATTCGTACATTCAAAACCAAGATTAAGAAATATATCATTAAACTATGATACAAAAAACTTAGAAAATGAGTTTTTCTATATAAATACTGAAAATTCAGACTCCCAAATCATCGACTATATTGCATAAAAAGCAGGATAGATACCTTATCTCTATCCTGCAATCTATTATGAATAAGGAAAGGAGGAGGATATGAATCTTCTATAATTTTGAAAAATACGCTCCTATTCTTCTCTCTTGAAGAATACTGACAGAATTTTTATCAAAAAATTTATTTATAAAATCTACATATTTATCCACAAAATCATTTTTCAATATTACAAGTATAGTGCCTGCAAAACCGCCTCCATGAACTCGGTATCCTCCATTAACATTATTATTTCTAAAAAATTCTTCGGATAAATACAGGCCTAACATAACTTTCTGATTTTTAATATTTTTTATACTAAAACCATTTTGAAGCCATTTGATAGAACTATCCCCGGATAGAATAATATTCTGAAAGATAGCATCTATATTCCCATCAAAAAAACTCTTCCTCGCTAATTCAACTCTTTTATTCTCATCAAAAAAATGCAAAGCTCTTAACACCGCTCTATCCCCAAATTTATTACATAATTCCTGAAAATGCTCATAAATATCATTTTTATTTAAATCTTTCAAAGACGGTATACCAAAATTTTTTGCAATACTTCTCATATCCTGAGGAATACTTGCATAATCATCTGTTAAATCTGCATGACTTCCACCGGTATTTACGACCAATATCTTATAATCATATTCATTAAAATCAAAATCAATTGATTCTACTATAGGATCATCAATATTAGCAAAATCTATAAATACTATCCCCCCATATGCAACTGCTATTTGATCCATCAAACCACAAGGTTTTCCAAAATATTGATTCTCTGCGAACTGCCCCATCTGCGCAAGAAAAATATCCAACAATTCGTCATTATTATAAAAAACACTCAATATTTTACCAATTAAAACCTCAAAAGCTGCAGATGAACTAAGACCTGAACCCACCATTACCTGACTCGAAACTACAGCTTCAAAACCACCAATAATTTTATTATTTCTTCTAAACCCTGCTACAATTCCTCTAATTAAAGCATTAGTAGAATTCTTCTCTTCTTCTTTAATATTAAGCTCATCAATATCTACCTCAAAAACCCTATCAAATTCTACTGAATATATTTTTATAATATTATCAGGTATTTTTCGAGCAATTGCTACAGCATCAAGATTTATTGAAGTCGCAATTACTTTTCCATGATTATGATCAGTATGATTGCCAATTAATTCTACTCTTCCCGGCACACTAAAATAATATATTTTTTCATCATTATTACCGAAATATTTATATAAATATTTAATTAATTCCTTAAATCTTTTTTCAAAATTTTCAAAATCAGTAAAAAAATATAAATCGTTATAGATTTTTTCTAAATTCAATTTTTACTCCTTTTCAAAAAATGAACATCATCTAAACTTCTTAATCTTTGAGCAGCTACTTCAGCAATAATATCTCTCTGAGGTTCTGATAACATTTCAAAACCAACCATAAATTTTCTGATAGTCGCAGACCTTAATAATGGTGGATAAAAATGAGCATGTAAAGTCCAGAAATCATCATATTCATTTCCTGCAGGCGCATTATGCCATCCCATTGAATAGGGGAAAAAAGTATTGAACAAATTATCATACTTAATTAACATTTGTTTTAAAATCTTAGCTAAATCTTTTATTTGACTTTCTATTAAATCAGAAATTCTACTTACCTTAAATTTAGGTAATAACAAAGTTTCATAAGGCCATACAGCCCAAAAAGGAACAACAAAAACCCAATACTCTCCTTCTAAAACAACTCTTTCTTCAGGAAATTCAAGCTCTTTTTTTACATAATCTAATAATAATAAAGAACCTTTCTTTTCTTTATAAGCAAATTGATTTTTATATTCCAGTTCTCCCAATTGCGGTATTTTATTCATAGCCCAGATTTGTCCATGAGGATGTGGATTAGAGGCTCCCATCATGGAGCCTCTATTTTCAAAAATCTGAACCCATTTGTATTTTTTGATAAGTTCAGAATACTGTTCGATCCAGGTGTATATAACATCTACTATTTCCTCTTCTTGCATCAATGCCATAGTTTTACTATGATCTGGAGTATAACAAATCACACGGCATGTACCTTCTACAGATTCATATCTAAAAAGTTCATCATCACTTCTAAAGACAGGCACATCGTCTAAAAGAGCAGCAAAATCATTATCAAAAACAAAAGTTTTCGAGTACGTTAGGTTCTTCTTACCATTTGCTCGAATATTTCCCGGACAAAGATAACAAGCTGGATCATAACTTTTCCCTATTTCCGGGAAAGATGCTTCAGTTTGCCCCAGCCATGGTCTTTTCGTTCTATGTGGAGAAACTAAAATCCATGTGCCGGTTAATGGATTATATCGCCTATGCGGATACTTTACAAACAATTCATTCATAAATATCTCCTCTCTATCTTTCTACCAGAAAATAGCATATAAAACTGCTAAAATTATTAAAATCCCATAAGTACCTATATTAAATACCGAATCTGTTTTAAATATTCTGGCAGTTAAAGAAATACCTTTCGGATCATCATCATTTTCAGAAGTTACAAGACTAACAGCTAAAATTATAGCCATTGTTAATACTAAAGTATAAAACATTTGATCCATCCATGGTAAATCAACAGCAGGATTTTTTAATAACAATGCTATCACAATAGAAGATAATGCTCCAATAATTGCCGCTTTATTCGTAGTTTTCTTCCAGAATAATCCCATTAAAAATATAGCAAGAATTCCAGGACTTACTAATCCTGTATATTCCTGAATATACTGAAACATTTGAGGGATATTCCCCAATATAGGTGCAATAATTACAGCGATTATCAAAGCTATCCCTGCGGTTAATCTTCCAACAAAAACAAGTTCCTTTTCAGTAGCATCTTTTTTAATATGTTCTTTAAAAATATCCATTGTAAAAATTGTAGAGGTAGAATTTAACATTGAAGCAAGTGAAGAAACAATCGCAGCTGTCAAGGCTGCAAGAACCAATCCCTTTAATCCAATAGGAACGAATTTAGCTATCAACCATGGATATGCTTTATCATAATTAATACTTCCATCAGCCTTCAAAAAAGCATCCCGAATGCCATTAATAATAGTAGTTCCTTCTGGCTGTGTAAATAAAACATAAACAATAATTCCCGGAATTACTACCAACAAAGGAATCAAAAGCTTAAGAAATCCAGCAAATATAATACCATGTTGAGCCTCTTTTAAAGATTTTGCACCAAGAGCACGCTGAATAATATATTGATTAAATCCCCAATAATACAAATTTGCAACCCACATACCACCTATTAAAACTGCTATGCCGGGTAAATTAAAATATTCCGGATTACTCCTCGGAAGAATCATATGAAATTTATCACCTGCATGCCTTAATATATGTTCAAATCCATGGATTATACCACCTTCAGGCGTAACATTGTTCAGTGCAATCATTGAAGTAATCAATCCACCTATTACTAATAAAGATACCTGAACAACATCTGTCCATGCTACTGCTGACAAACCACCATATAAAGAATATGCTGCAGCAATAGTTGCAAGCCCAATAATCGCATAAATGATTAAACTCCCATCTCCACTGCCAATAATTGTATCTAATGCTTTCCCGCCTAAAAATAATACAGACGTCAAATTCACAAAAATAAATAAAGCAATCCAGAAAATTGCCAAAATAGATTTTAAAGTCACACTAAATCTCTGTTCTATAAATTCAGGGATAGTATATAATTTCTTTTCAATAAAAATTGGTAAGAAAAACTTCCCTACAAGTACCAGGGTAAGTGCTGCCATCCATTCATAGGATGCAATAGCAAGTCCAATTGCAAAACCAGAACCCGACATACCAATAAATTGTTCTGCTGAAATATTAGCAGCAATTAAAGAAGAACCTATCACCCACCATGGTAATGCCTTACTCGCTAAAAAATAATCTTTTGAATCTTTAGTATGGCCTTTTTTTGTCCTGGAAAAAAAGAGCCCTAAAGCAACAATCACAAAAATATAAATAGCAAAAATAATAAAATCAATTGTTGATAAATTCATAAATTCTCCCTTCGTTATTTTTAATCTATTTTAAACGGTTGTAAAATAAATCTTAATTCTATCAACTTATTAGGAAAAATCATATATTCTTTATGTGTTTTTGCTCCCCAGCTTGTATCTCCACCTACCCCCATCTGCCTGTGGACAACATTTAAAGTAACAATATCTCTTTTCGTTAATTCACAAGGATGTTTATAAATCTTTACTGGTCCTCCAGTATCAAAGTCTTCATTATAAAAAGGATAAACACTAAAATCAAATATAGGCATACCTAACACCTTTAATCTAATGTTCCTGCCTTCTAACAATAAAAATCTATTATCACACCTTAAACCTGTCTCCTGAGGCCTGATATAAGGATGATACATAGAGTCTATACTTTTTTTATACAAGCCAACCAATGCTGCTACCTTTCGATCCCAATAATTTTCAAATGGTCCTCTACCAAACCAGGTAGCCTTGTCAAAAATTTTATTAAAAACAATTTCTGCACCGAACTGCGGTATTTCCGGAAGTCGTTCATTACCAGGTATAAATTGATAACAAAATTCAATTTCTCCTCTGCCATTAATAATGTATTTTTTAACAATTTGATAATCATATAATTTATGTGAAAATATAAAAGAAAAATCCACTTCTTTTTTATTTTTTTTCTCCAATTTAGCATCTAACAATAATAGGCTCTCATCTATATGATTCCACATTTTTAATCTTCGGGGCATATTATTTCCAAAATCATTATCTGTTGGAGGACGCCAAAAATTTAACTTACTACCCTGATTTTTAACCTTAGCGTCTAACAATATACTATTAAAATATTTCCAGTAAATAATATTCCCTTTAACTCTATCTATTTTAATAACAAAATCCTTCCCTTGTACCTTATAAAAATTATTTTCTTCTGATACAGAAATCTTACTTTCTTTTCTTTTCTCAATTTTTGCATATTTAAAATATGGCAATCTAAACTGTTCATAAGCAATAGTAAAATCCCTATCCACCAATAAGCTTCTACTTTTTGTTTTAACATAAAAATTAATATAATATTCCCGACCACTCAATACACTATCTATACCATAATTGATATTTATTACAGTATCTTTATGAGGTTCAAGAGAAATATTCAACCTGCTTTCTTTCAACACTTCACCATTTGCCATAATTTGATATACAAAATAAAACTTATCAAGATCTATAAAATCATAAAGATTTTTAATCTTAAATATGCCTTCCTGTAAATTAATAGGCTTAATCTGTATATATTGATAAACCTTTTTAACTTCATGTAAAGCAGGATGAGGTTTTCTATCTGGTGCAACTAATCCATTAATACAAAAATTAGTATCTGTATATACAGAATCTGGCCCAAAATCTCCACCATAAGCCCAGCAAGTATCACCATTTTCCTTAACAAGAATAAGCCCCTGATCTACCCAATCCCAAATAAAACCACCCTGCAATTGTTCATATTTATAAATAACATCCCAATAGTCAACAAGATTACCAACGCTATTCCCCATTGCATGAGCATATTCACACAAAATCAAAGGACGTTTTTGTTTCCCATATTTAACATATCTTTCTATTGTAGGAATACGAGCATACATAGGACAATAAATATCTGTATTATAATCTAACTCCGCTGGCTCATATTGAACAGGTCTTGTTTTATCCCTTTGTTTAATCCAATCATAAGTAGCATAAAAATTCTCTCCATTACCAGATTCATTCCCCAAAGACCAGATAATTATACAGGGAAAATTCTTATCCCTTTCCACCATTCTTTTTGTTCTTTCAAGATGTGCATACTTCCATTCTTTATTTTTCGCAAGAGATTTTCCCGGGACATAAAGCATACCATGTGATTCAATATTGGCTTCATCTATAACATATAATCCATACCTATCACATAATTTATACCATAACGGCCTATTAGGATAATGGCTCAACCTAACAGCATTAATATTATTCTCCTTCATTAACTTTATATCTTTTATCATAAGAGGTTCCGGAACAAACCTACCTAATTTGGGATTATGCTCATGTTTATTAACACCTTTAAGTGTAATAGCCACTCCATTTATCTTCAAAAGACCGTCAGATATTTCAATTTTTCTAAAACCTACATCTTGAGAAATAACTTCTTTTATATTATTTTTGTCATCATAAAGAATAAAAAGCATCTTATATAAATTGGGAGTTTCTGCTGTCCATTTTAAAACATTTTTGATATATTTGGTAAAATTTATCCTTTTACTTTTTCTAAAGTAAAAATTTATTTTCTCACTAAAAACTGTATCATTTAAAGGACTATATAATAAAAACTCTAAGCACCCCTTTATATTTCTGCTTTTAGAATAATTCTTCAACAACAAATCCACATTAATAGAGCCATCAACATAATTAGAATCCAAATCAGCTATTATAAAAAAATCTTCAATGCAAACTTTAGGTACAGAATATATATAAACCTCCCTCTCAATACCGCTAATCTTCCAATAATCTTGATCTTCTAAATAAGTACCATCACTAAAACGATACACTTCAACCGCTATACTATTTTTACCTTTTCTTACAAAATCTGTTATATCAAATTCTGCTGGAACCTTACTAATTTTGCTAAAACCAACCTCTTTACCATTTACCCAAACATAAAAAGCAGACCTAACACTACTAAAATGTAAAATTATTCTTCTATCTTCCCAATTATCAGGTAATTCAAAATATCTTTTATATGATCCAACAGGATTATAATCATGTGGTACAAAAGGAGGATTAGGTTTAAACGGATAATCTACATCAGTATATATAGGATAATCAAACCCTAATACTTCCCAATTACTCGGCACCGAAATACTATCCCACGAACTTATATCATAATCTTCTTTATAAAAATAAACTGGCCTCGATGATGGATTATTTGATAAATGAAACTTCCATATACCATTTAAATTTAATATATACTTAGATAATTCTATAGAATCTCTCAAAGCATTTGCTATATTGCTATAAGGAATATAATGAGCATGTGGCGGAAGTTTCCCTCTCCCCTGCAAGTATGGATTCTCCCAATCATTAATATAAATTTCCTTTGCAAAAGATAAAGACACTAAAAATAAAATTAAAAATCCATATTTCTTCATACCTATTTATTCCTTTCTTTAAATTTATTATCTATTTTTACATCAAACCATTTCTCAAGTATATTAAATATTTCCATTCTTTCTTCAAAAGGAAAATCTAAAATTTTGGCTCTATGATTCCCTCCTTTTAAAATAAATTTATAGCTATCTTTTCCATTATCTGGAATATCAATAGCAGTTGCTCGCCATGGATCAAGCTCACCATAAATCATTAAAAATCTATTTAGGCCTCCACTATTAATCCAATTCTTAACATCCTTCATAGCATTAGGATCGTACCTAATTTCAACATTTGGTGGTGTAAAATCCAAATTAGTAGGATGTTTTAAATATTTTAGTTTATCCAAAACCTCTTTATCATTATAATAATAACCATAATAGCCTAATTGTGTACAAAATTGATAAAAAGCCGGATAAGAAGCTTTGACAGATTTGTCAGAATAATATCCTCTCAAGGGTATTACCTTCGAAAGGTGTTTAAAAAGTTTTGCCTGCTCATTACAATTAATTGGAATAGAATCACAGGAAGTATTCCCCCATTGCCAGAAAGTAAAAGGATATTCTAATACAGCATATTCAAAAATTTTCTCAATTCCTATCAAATCAAAGCTAACTTTATTTTTTTTTGCCCATTTTTTAAAAATATCAATACATTTGTCTTCATTATCTAAAATATGTAACTGAAAATTCAAAATCTTATCTCTACATTCCTTTGAGCCATTATTAACAATAAAAGAATCTATGCGAGGGTCTTCTAATGCAAAATTAAATGGCGCAACATAAGGAACAGAAGCATAAACATCATCAGGATAAAATCTTCTATAAAATAATGTAGTCTGTCCCCCTTTGCTTCTACCAGTACTTACCCACTTTCCTTTTAAATATTTTTTAAAAATAAACAAAATATAGTGATAATCTGCTGCTTCTTGTTTTATATTCAAATACTTCCATTCAATATTTTCAGGAACTGATTTATTAAAAAATCTATGCTCCACTACAATCTGATTCGCATTCAACAATTTTGATAATTCTCGTGTAAAATTTCCATATATATCATATCCTTCTGTAACTAATACATTTGGTCTTGACGAATCTACATAAGAAAAATAAATTTGTTGTGAAAAAGTTTTACTATTATCAGAAAAATGATCAAGTTTTTGATTTATAAAAATTCTATAAGTTGCTACAAATGGCTTTGTAGTTTTAACCTTTTCAATAGATTTAATATCAGGATTAGATTTCAAATCAGAAATAATACTATCCAAATAATTATTATCTGCTATAAGCACAGAATAAAAAAGAAAAACAAAAAAAACAAAAACTTTTCTCATTTTCTCCCCCTAATTATCGAATCAATTTGTGTTATTATTATTGCAAAAAACATAAAAACAATACCAATAACTTCTCTATTAGAAAGAACTTCTTCTAAAAAAAGACAACCTCCAAGAACTGCAAATAAAGATTCCATACTCAAAATAATAGCAGCATGAGATGGTGATGTCTTCTTTTGAGCAAAAATCTGCATAGTGTAACCAATACCAACAGAAACCAATCCCCCATATAATATAGGCCATAATGCATCTCTAATCATCGATATTGCTACTTTTTCAAAAAATATTGATACGATCAGACTAAAAAAAGCACAAGCAAAATATTGAACAATTGATAATTCCAATGCATCGTTCTTCTTATTAAAAACTGAAATAAAATTTACATGAAAAGCCCAAAAAATAGAACCTAATAAAACCAAAAAATCACCTTTTTCTATATAAAGCCCCTCTTTTACACTCAAAAGATATAAACCTATAACTGCAAAAACTACTCCAACCCATGTAAAAAAATCAGTCTTATGCCCCAAATATCTACCAAAAATGGGTGTAAAAACTACATAAAGCCCGGTAATAAAACCTGCCTTACCTGCTGTTGTATATACAATACCAACTTGCTGCAAACTTGCTCCTGCAAAAAGAAATAATCCCAATATAAAACCATTTTTTATTACATTACTTGATGGTATAAATTTTTTATTCATCAGATATAAAAGAGGTATTAATACTATTGCTCCTATAAAAAATCTTACTGAATTAAAGAAAAAAGGCCCAATAAATTCCATTCCAACACGCTGAGCAACAAAAGCAAACCCCCATATTACCGATGTCAATAATAAAAGCATATCCCCAATTAAAGAATTCTTTTGCATTTCGCTCCTTTTTTAAAAATTTTAATTTATAATCAAAGTTTTCTAAAATTTTTTATAATAATAATTTATAAATATTTTTATGTCAAGTAAAAAATATGAAATTCTATAAAATATAGAAAAAAATGAATTTTTATTAAGTTTTACAAAAAACTATTAATTATGATTTAATTTATGATTGCCATAAATATTGAAGTTTAAAGAAAAATTGTTTTCCTACTGTTCTAAAACCAAATTGTTCACCATAATCATGATGTGAAGTGCTTGCTCCAATATACACCAATGTAAAAGGATTAATTTGATAAGAAATAAGAGGCTCTATATTAAAATCAGAGGAAAAATTATCATACTGTAATACAAGCCTTACAAATAATTCCCTTTTAAGCTGATACGTTGTTTTAATCCTATAAATATATCCATCATATATATTCTCATCACTATCAGGATATTTTAAATTATAATAATTAAAGGATGGCTCTATAAATAATCTATTGTGAATTTTTAAATCTGAAAATAATTCTAATTCATGAACATTGCCCAAAACTGGTTCATCAAGAGTTCTCGCTATCGACTTTCCAATTTCACTTCTCATGCCAATCTCAAAAACATCATTTATTCTTGAACTACAAAAAAGACTAATTCTTTTAATACCTGGAAAGTCCTTACCTCTAAATCTTTCTTGGCTTATCACATATGATAATCTAAAATATGTTTGCCTTTTCATTTGAAAAGATATCGTTGCATAAATCCATTTATCTTTCCTTAATTTTTTCGTATTTTGTATATAACTGGCCATAATTCTTGGTTGAATTAAATCAACAAATTTCCATTCAGGATAATAATTATATTGTACTAAATATAATAATTTTTCATAGTTTGTTTGTGTTATAAATCCATTATCAACTCTTACCTCCGGGCTAACTACTTTATATCTTAACATAGAATACAAATGTCTTGATGAGTAATCAAACTGACTAATTAAACCATAACCACTATAT
The DNA here is from genome assembly GCA_964384205.1 of uncultured bacterium. Lineage (GTDB taxonomy): Bacteria > JAGOEH01 > JAGOEH01 > JAGOEH01 > CAYLKS01 > CAYLKS01. The sequence goes on from CAYLKS010000033.1 coordinate 30,085, forward strand.
TTCTCCCCATCCAAAGCTACTGTATGATTATTATAACCAAAAACTTCAGATTGGAAATCTTCAATTGTAGACGAATCTATTAATTCATGAGTAAATGTTTTAAAAATTTGAAAATCAACTGTATAATTTTGTAAAAATAAATATTTAAAATCAAAGGAAAAAACATTATTATAAGCATTTTTTTCATAAGCCCTATTAGAAAATAAAAATCCATAATATGAACTATTTCCAATATTTCTTTTAATTCTCAAAATATTTGAATAGCTTTTTCCATTACCAACAAATTCACTACTTTCTTCAAGGGGAATAATGATAGGGGTATTTTTATCCTTTGCTCCCAAATATGCTACATCCCATTTACCAAATCTTGATATTAATTTAACAGCTCCAATTGGATTATTAATACTCCTTGTATAAACTAAATTAAAAAAAGAATTAAAAATCTCCATACCTTCCTGAAAAAATGGTCTTTTCTCTGAATAAAATAGTGCAAAAGTGGAATTAACATCAATCTGTGCCGGATCAGATTCAACCTGACTAAAATCTGGATTTACTGTAAATTCTGTACTTAAATTTGAGTTAATATTAAATCTACCCGTTAATGAGACCTTGCCCTCAACCGGTTTACTATCCATTCCCATATCAGGATTATCATAATCTTTAATAAAATACACTTTATTCCCAGTAATTGCAGGAATTAGCCTAATATTTTTACCAGGATAAATATCATGTAAACCTTTAATTATTAATGCTTGACATTCAAGACAGGGTTTTTGTCTACTAATAGGTGGACAAAAATAAATATATTTACTATCCCTTGGTCTAATTCTTCCAAAAATTATCCTCCAATTTTGAATCTTTTCAGCAGGAAAACTTAAGCTTTTAAAAGGTATTTTCATCTCAACAATATAACCTGAATCTGTAACAGTACCTGCTGAATAATAAAAAACATCAAAAGAATCATCTTCTCTATCAGGTGTTCTTTTTGCATCTCCCTGAATACCAATAGGGTTACATAATAATTGATAAGACCAGGACGCATTACCATAAGTATCTAAAATTATACCCACAAAATCGTCATCATAAATATTGTCTCTTGAAGTTAATGAATACCTTACCTCTTTCGGATTATCATATGCCTTAATGCCCACATATAAATTTTTTTCATCATAAAAAAGATAAGCCTTTGTCATAACATCTGGTTCTGCATTCTCCTTTGGTTCAAATTCTTTAAAATTGGTTATTGGCTCTAAATCTTGCCATACTGATTCAGTCATTTCCCCATCAATTTTTATTGTAGTTTTAATTTTTTTTATAGAAATAAAATCTTTTGCATTAACAGTGCTTATAAATAATATAAAAATCAAAATAAACATTCTTAACATCAATACCTCCTTTTCAATTATTAATTAATACGATATTTTCTCTCTTTTGTTTTATATCAAATATAAAATACAAAAAATACTATTGACACAAACAAAATTTATACTAACTTATAGACATGAAAAAAAAATTTATAGCTGATTTTCACATCCATTCTCATTATTCAATTGCAACAAGTAAATTTTCTAATTTTTATGAGTATGCAAAAAAAGCATATTATAAAGGAATTGATTTAATTGGTACAGGAGACGGCATTCACCCTGGATTATTAAATGAAATAGAAGAATATCTAACTGAAGATGAAAATAATGGGCTTTTAAAATTAAAAGAAGAATACCAAAAAAAATTAATCAAAGAAATTCCCAATATCTTAACCAATAAAAATATAAGATTTATAATTACCACAGAAATTTCAACTATATACAAAAAAAATAATAAAGTAAGAAAATTACATCATCTATTTTTAATACCCGACTTACCAACTGCTAAAAAAATCAGCAAAAAATTAGATAGTATTGGAAATATTAGAAGCGATGGAAGGCCAATTTTAGGTATGGATAGTTCAGAATTATTAAAAATATTCTTAGATATAAATGAAGATATAATCTATATTCCTGCTCATATATGGACGCCTCATTTCTCATTATTTGGAGCAAAATCAGGATTTGATACAATAGAGGAATGCTTCGGCGATCTGGAAAAATATATTTATGCTGTAGAAACCGGTTTAAGCTCAGATCCACCTATGAATTGGCTAATCAGTCAATTAGATAATAGATTTCTTGTATCAAATTCTGATGCCCACAGTCCAGAAAATCTTGGCAGAGAAGCAAATCTTTTCCATGCCAGTTTTTCTTACAATGGTATCTTAAATGCCCTCAAAAATACAAATAATGACGATAAAATTTTAGGTACTATAGAATTTTACCCAGAAGAAGGGAAATATCACTGGGACGGACATAGAAAATGTGGGATATATCTTTCCCCTAAAGAAGCTAAAAAATATAATAATATATGCCCGGTATGTGGCAAACCACTCACTATGGGCGTGCTTCATAGAGTGTACGAATTAGCTGATAAACCAGAAAATACCAAAGGACCAAAAGCAAAACCTTTTCACAGCATAGTTACCTTAAAACAAATTATTGCCGACTCTATAAACAAAAATCCAAAATCAAAAGCTGTAGAAAAAATATACAATAACATCATTAGAGCAAATGGGAATGAATTTGATATTCTATTAAATAATGATATCGATAATTTAAAAATAAATGAGCCTATAATCAAATATGCAATTTCTAAAGTTAGAAATAATAATATTTATATTAGGCCCGGATTCGACGGGGAATATGGTATTGTATCTGTATTCTCTCCTGAAGAAAAAAAAGAAATCTTATCTAATGCTATTTTCATTGATCAAAAAATTCAAACTAAAAAGGACAAAATAAAACCAAATAATAACACTATAGCAAATGCTCCTGAACTCCAACAACTCTCTTTAAATATCACACCTCAAAATCAAACACAAATATTAAATAAAAACCAGGAAAAGATCATCAATAACAAAGACAAATTTGTTTTTATACAGGCCGGACCCGGCACCGGAAAAACTTTTACAATAATCAAAAAATTAGAAACTCTAAAAAAAGAATTAGAAACAAATAAAATATTATTTGTTACTTTTACTGATAGCGCCGCTAATGAAATAAAAAATAGAATAAATATTTCCTCTCATAATTTATACATAGGAACATTTCATTCAATAAGCAAAAGAATTCTACAGGAAATATATAATATTTCTATTAACCTTATTACCACCCAAGACCAAATATTTATATTACAACAATTAGGACTAAAAAAAGGATATAATAAATTTCTAATAAAAATCGAACAGTATAAAATCGACGGATCAATCTCTGTAATTGATGAAGAAAAACTACTTATACAAAAATATATAAATTTTCTACAACAAAATAACCTCTATGATTTTAATGACATATTATTAAAATTTATAGAAATCCATGATTCTAAAAAATTTCTTATAAAATACCTTTTTGTAGATGAAGTTCAGGATTGTAATAAACTTCAATTCAACTGGATTAAAAAATTAACAGATAACTTACAACAACTAATATTAATTGGTGATTATTACCAATCATTATATAAATTTCGAGGAGCAGAACCCGAAACTATATTAAAATTAGATGAATTATTCCCTAAAATAAAATTTTTAACTTTACAAATTTCATACAGATTACCTCAAAATTTTATAAATATTTCATCAGAAATTATATCAAAAAAAACAATAAATATTTCTTTAAAATCATCATCAGATGAAAAAGGAGATTTCTATATAATCGAACATCCTAACTCTAAAATAGAAAAATCGTTTTTTATAAAAGAATTAAAAAAATTAATCGGCACATTAGATATGAATATTGGAAATACTGCTGGCGAATACTATCCAAATGATATTGCTTTTATTTTCCGCACCAATCAAAAACTAAAAGAATACTTAACATATTTCAGACAACATAATTTTCCTGTTAAGGTATTCTTTGATGATACTTTTCTAAAAAATGAAAAAATTATAAAAATATTATATGCCCTAAGAGCCATTGAAAATAAAAATAATAAATTTTTTGAAGAAATCTTCTATAAAATTTCAAGAACAAATATAAATTTAATGGATAGTCCTGAAAATTTATTGAAAAAAATAAATTTTATATGCTCAAGCTTAAATATTTCTAATGACGATGATATAGAACTTTTAATAGATATTTTACAAAACTCTGATGATTTAAATTCTACAATAAATGAATTATTAAATCATAAACGAATTTCAAACCAGAAAAACAATATAAATTTTTTGACAGTCCACAGCGCAAAAGGACTTGAATTTCCCGTGGTTATAATTCCTTCTTTACAAAAAAATTATTTCCCAATAAAAAATGGTGATATGGACGAGGAAGAAAGATTATTTTATGTCGCTCTCACTCGATCATCGGAAAAAATATATTTATCTTATACAACAGATAATGATAATGGGCCATCAATTTTTATTAAAAAA
>CAYLKS010000033.1:34637-35988 GCA_964384205.1 uncultured bacterium
TTCAAGGAGGAAAAGCAAATGAACAAATTAATTATTGAACAATTAGCAAAAGAATTCAAAAACATGATTGAAGAAATTATGGTTCAGGAAAGAAAAAGATATTTAAAGGAAAGAAGACAACAAGAGCAAATGGGTATTATTTGAGGAGTCCAAAAACAATATTCTCTCAGATGGAACTTAAAATTCCGAAAACAAGGGACAGCGGATTTAAACCCTCTATACTACCTGAAAACAAAAGAATAACCTTCTTGTTAGATGATATTATAAGGGCTTAGCAGGAGTATCAGCAAGAAAGACAGGCAAGGTTTAAAAAAAATTACTACAAACATCAATTTCTTCTTCCTTTATCAGTGCAGCAGTTGATATTGCTGATGAAGTAATAGATAAATTCAAAAGGAGAAAACTGGATTACTATCCTGTCATTCACATAGATGCCACATATATACCACATCTCATTTTTACCCAAATCTACCTCTAAAGAAATTCTTGACAACAACAAACTTGTTAATTATCATATATTTATCAAAATTTAATCAAGGAGGTTTTATGTTTAAAAAACCCTTTTTTCTTGTGATATTTCTTTTTGCTTCTTCTATTTTTTCGCAAAACTTACAATCTAAAAAACAGGATTATTTAATTTCTTTTAATTTCTCCTATAACAATTCAAAAAACAGAGTATCTTATATTATCCCTATTTCTGAAAGAAAGATAATCTTTAATTCTTCTTTTAGCACATATATCCATAAATATATTTTAGTAGGAGCAAGAATAGAATATGAATCTTTTAGCTCTTAGTTGATGAAGATGATTACAATAAACATTCTATTGGTATTCAAATATTATTTTTTGGAAAGCAATATTTAGAACCTCACAAAATATATCCTTATTTAAGCTTTTTTTATTTATTTACATCAAGCTCATATAATTCTAATTCAAGCTTTAGCGATTTCAAATATTCTCCATCTGGTACTACTAAAGGTTTTGGAATTAATTTGATGTATATGTTAACCAAAAAAATTTCATTTAATATTTGTATAGAAGAAAAATTTGAAAATCTTAAAGACACTATGAAATCTCAAATCGAAGTAGATTATATATATGAATATAAAGATGAAAGAACTTTAAATTATAGTAATATAAATATAAATATAGGGATAAGTGCTTTCATTTTCTAAAAAAAATTTTTCTAAATATACATATTCTGAAATAGATGCTGTATCATCATAGATAAAATGAACTTGTCAAATCATTTAAATTTTGATTTTATATATAAATGATAGTAAATAGAGGAGTAACAATAAAAAAAGCCTGCAACCAGGGGGCAAGGTTACAGGCTTAATTTCTTGTATAT
>CAYLKS010000034.1:0-35627 GCA_964384205.1 uncultured bacterium
TCTTCGCTTTTCTTTTGCATAATTCTATTATCATCTTTTCATATTTTGACTTCATTTTATTAGGCATTCTTTTAGGTTTTCTACTTCTGTCTTTCAATCCTTCTTCTCCCTGTGAAAGGTATCTTTAAAGATAGATGTTTGTTGGGCAATGGTCTCCTCCTTGTTTTTTTGTTTTAAGTTTTTCTTCAAATTATACATACAATTTTTTTTAATGCAAGGGGGGTACCATGTCTCTTATTTTCCCAATTTTTCAGAAAAAACTTCTTGACTTTTTTTGTTATTTAGTTAGAATATCTTTTTATATATAAAAAAAGGAGTTTATATGAACAAATTAGCCCAATTACTAAATGAAAAGTTAGAAAAATTTAACCCAGCATTATATGAAATGTTATCAGATTATGGAAAATCTCTTTATTTTCCAAAGGGGATTTTAAGTCAAACAGCTGAGGCAAAAGCAAAAGCAACAAAATATAATGCTACTATTGGTATGGCTCTTGAAAATAATGATATAATGGCACTTGATTTTGCAATGGAATTTTTTAATGATCTCACTAAAAAAGAGATATTTCCATATGCTTCAGTTAGCGGAAATCCAGAATTAATTAAATTATGGAAGAGAAAGATTTATAGGGATAATCCTGATTTAGGCTCATATGAAATTTCGAATCCTATTCCTGTTTCCGGTCTTACACATGGACTTTCAATTTTTGCTGATTTGTTTGTAAACAAAGATGATATTATAGTTTTGCCAGATTTATATTGGGGCAATTATAATCTTATTTTTAATGTAAAAAAGAGAGCCAAAATAGTAAAATTTCCTATGTTTGATTTTAATAACAATTTTAATGTTAGTGCTTTTAGAGAAACTTTACAAAGCATGAAAAGAGATAAGATTATAGTTATTCTGAATTTTCCAAATAATCCGACAGGGTTTTCTCCAGATGAAAAAACGATCAATACAATAAAGGATATAATCTTAGAAAAATCAAAGGAATCAAAAATAATAGTACTAACAGACGATGCTTATTTTGGATTATATTATTCTGAAGAAGTATATAAACAATCTCCTTTTACAAAATTTGCAAATTTATCGGAGAATGTGTTAGCAGTAAAGGTGGATGGGGCTACTAAAGAACAATATGTTTGGGGATGGAGAATCGCTTTTATTTCTTATGCTATTAAAAGTGGTACAGAAGAAATTTATAATATATTATTAGAAAAGACAAAAGGAGCAATAAGAGCATCTATTTCCAATCCGTCACATCTTGCCCAGAGTTTGCTAATTAAGATTTTGAAGCACCCGGATTATATAAAAACAATTCAGGCTAAGAAAGTGATTATGGAAGAAAGAGCAAAATTGGTTATGAATTTGCTTGCAAATGAAAAATTTAAAATTTTATGGGAACCTTTACCATTTAATTCAGGTTATTTTTGTTGTCTAAAGTTAAAAAATATAAATGCTGAAGACCTAAGGAATCATTTATTAAATAAGTACAAAGTAGGGATTATAGCTATAAATGATGAAGTTATAAGAGTTGCATTTTCAAATGTAGATAAGGAAAACATATTGGAATTGTTTGAAATAATTTATCAAGGAGCACGTGACCTTGCCTCTTAAAAATCAAGATTTAAAATTGTTACAAAAATCGGGTATTAGCAAAGATAATGCTGAAAAATTATTTGATTTATTGAATTCTAAGGCAGTGCCGGTTGCTGTAGATCGGCCTGCAATAATTGGTGACGGGATAGTTGAACTTAATGATAAAGAAAAAGAGTATTATTACAATTTTTCATTTAATATAGAAGAAAATGATATAATAAAATTTATTCCGGCTTCAGGTGCTGCCTCAAGGATGTTTGATTTTTTAATAAGTTTTTATAATAATAAAATTAATAATGAGGTAGAAAAAAAAATAGATAAATTTATAAAAAATTTTAACAAACTCCCATATTATTATTTTATTAAATCGGAGATAACAGATAGAAGAGATTTCAATAATTTTCTTACAGATTTTTTAAAATATATAAACTTCGGGAATATTCCTAAAGCATTTGTTTATTTTCATACTTATTCAAATAATGATATTAGAACGTCTTTAGAAGAGCATTTTTATGAAAGTTCACAACAATTTAAAGAAGAGATAAATATCCATTTTACTTTTTCAAGAGAATTTATGGATTTTGCCAGAGAGTTTATTATAAAATTTTTGTCGAATAAAAGATTCAACCAAAAAGTTCAGTGGTCATATTCTGAACAAAAAAGTTCTACAAGAACGTTTGCATTAGATTCAAAAGATAATATATTGAAAGACAAAGAAGGTAATATAGTGCTTCGCCCTGGTGGGCATGGTGCCTTATTAGAAAATTTAAATAATATAGAAAAAAAATTTATATTAATAAAAAATATAGATAATATTCCGGTAGAACGTCTCTGGCATAAAAGAAATTTTTATCAAAGAATTTTATTAGGGATTGCAGCTGAAATTTTAAAAATATTTAAAGAAATAAGTAGAGAATTTATTACCAATAAAAATAGTAAAAATATTAAAGAAAAGATAGATTATTTAAATTCAAAATATTTTTTACAATTAGATTATAATGGAGATTTTTTAAAAAAACCTTTAAGAGTTGTAGGGGTGGTAAAAAACACAGGAGAGCCAGGAGGCGGGCCTTTTTGGGTGAAAAAAAATGGGCTATCTTATCTGGCTATATTGGAAAAACAACAGATAGATGGAGAATATAAAGAATTACTGTTAAAGTCCACTCATTTTAATCCTGTTGATATGGTAGTCTGTCCTTATTCAGTATATGGTGAAAAATTTGACTTATCTAAATTTATTGATAATGGACAATTTCTTATTGCCAATAAAACTTACCTTGGGGAGACAATAAAAATTATAGAATATCCTGGCTTATGGAATGGTTCTATGTTTTATTATAATACAGTTTTTGTCGACATTCCTTTAGAAACTTTTGCACCTGTAAAAAATATCCTGGATCTGCTTAGACCGGAACATCAAGTATAAAAAGTATAAATGAAATTTATTTTTGTTTTATTATGCCAATAATTGTTATTAATAATAGGATTAGTAATAGAAGTATTCGGTAATTAAATATAAAACCAAAACTGTAATTTAAAATTTCTGTTAGTAGAGCGGTTAGTGATAATATTAGAATTATAGCTCCAACAAATGAAGTTATTAGTTTTATAAAAAAGTCGTAGATTATCATTGAAATTAGCATTCCAACAGCTATAAATAGAACCCAAAAAGCCCAGAAGTTGGGAAGAATATAAAAAGAAATTAGTAAATATGAAACAAGAAAACCTAATAAAGCTCCCAATAATAAAATAATAGTTTTTCTTATAACAAAAGCCAGTACTATAGCAATAATTCCGCAAATAATTCCAAATGTAAATGGAGAAATATTTGTATGTTGGATGCTTTCAGATACCCAGTTATATAAAAAAGAACTTGAAAAGTAGAAGCCCCCGATAAATGATAGAGCAATTATGCTGAAGACTTCTATTTTTTTACCGTATAAAATTAGCGCCAGGGCTAAGATAAGATATAAAAGTAATACAATAATTTGTTGACCAAAAAAATAGTTTCCATAACTATTTAATAAATTTATCATTGATGGGTTCCTTGTTTTTCTTGTTCTTTAATAAAATATAATAATGTCAAATATATTCCTAAAAATACTAAAAATAGTCCAATATAGACCTTAGCAGGGTATTTATAGTCCCATACAGTATTATTCATTAGCCATAAATAGGAAGGAATTCCTATACATAATCCTTCAACAAGTCTTTTATATTCAATTTTGTTAACAATAGCAGATAATATTTTGGAAATTCCTAATATTAAAAGAAAAACAGGATAAAAATCGACAAAATTGTATGGACCAAAGTAATCTCTTTGATAAAAGTACCAGAATGCGGCAAATAATATTAAGTAAAATCCAAAAGTTGTTTTTTTAGGAAAACCAGAAACAACGGCAATAGCACCTAATAATGCCAGTGCAACTTGCATTACACTTGGGAAATTTTCTCTGATAGCTATATTTATGTGAAAAAAGTTATTAATCAGGATGAGGCTGCCGACTAATATTAGAATAATTCCCCAAAAATAACTTTGTTTCATTGCATGCCCCCATCTTTATTATAGTTTTCTGTATCATCATTATAGCTTTTTGTATCCTTTTGAGGATTATTTTTATTTTCAGTGGAGGTAGAAGAAAATGAATGAGAGTCTATTTTTGGAGGAGCAGTTGGTATTAATATAGAGGCTATAAAATAAGTAATTAATCCTAAAAAGCCCCCAGAACTTAATATGATAACGACTACCAACAATCTTATTAATGTAGAGTCAACATCGAAATATTCTGCTATACCTCCACAAAGGCCTGTTAATTTTTTATCACTTAAACTGCGGTATAATTTTTTTGATTGCGTATTTGTTTTGTCTGCTGAATATTTATTTTCTTTGTTTTTTGTATTATATTTTGAGTCTATATTAGTATAATCCATAGTGTCTTGCTCACCTTCTGTTCTTTTTTTGTGTTCAAAAATTAGATACAATCCTATTAATATCAAAAGACCAGGTAAGAAAAGTTTTTTAAAATAAAGTTTTACTATATGTAAATAATCTGGAAAAATCATTATATTAAGCCTGTCAATAGAAATTAAAATGCCTAACAAAATAATAATCAACCCGGCATATAAAAGCATTTGATTTGATTTAGACATATTCGAAGATCTTCTATTATCTATATCAATATTGTTCAGTTCTGTTTCTTTAGGAATAATAAAAATACCAATAAGGTATAAAATAATCCCAGTACCGCCCCCCATTATAGTAATTATAATAAAAATCAATCGCACAATAATTGGATCAATGTCAAAATAATCTGCTAATCCGCCGCAGACTCCTGCGAGGACCCTATTGTAAACAGATCTATATAATCTTTTGCCTGGCATACTGCCCTCCTTGTTTTAGGTTCTATTAAACCTTACGAGAGAAATTATATAAATGTTTCATTTATATAGAAAAAAATAAAATAAATTTTTACTTATTTAGTTTTTGTACTAAGTTTAAGGTAGCTTTTGCTCTATGACTGATAAGGCATTTTTCATCATCTGAAAGTTCTGCCATTGTTTTCTTGAGCTGTGGTATATAAAATATAGGATCATAACCAAAGCCATTATCTCCAACAGGAGTATCGACTATAATTCCCTCACATTCTCCTCTAACTATAATTTGTTTATTTGAATCTTTATATGCTAAAGTACAAACAAATTTAGCTTTTCGTTCTTTTGTAGATAGTCCTTTAAGTTTATCAATAATATAATTAAATCGTTCTCTATAGGATATATGTTCTCCTAAAAATCGCGCAGATTTTATACCCGGAGTATTATTTAAAGCTTCAATTTCAAGTCCAGAATCATCTGTAACTAATGGTAATAAATTGAATTTAGAATAGGCTTTTAATTTTATAATAGCATTTTCTTCATAGGTTGCCCCATTTTCTTCAATATTTTCTACATTATAGGGAAATTTTATAAATTCAAACCCCTGAATTTTATTTACCTTTAGAATATGGTTAAATTCAAAAATTTTATGTTTGTTAGAAGAACCTATGTAAATTTTTGTCATATTAGAAATTTCTCTCTGTGTAAACCAATTAAAGTTATATCATCATCGAAAGATGCATTATTTCCAATAAATTCTCTGGCAGATTCCACAATCATATCTAACAGTCTACAATCACAAGGATTATTTAAAATTATATCTTCTATTCTTTTTATTGAAAACAATTCTTTTGAATTTTGTGGATTTGCAGCCTCTGGGATTCCATCAGTATAAAGAAAGATGCATTCTCCCTTATCTAAACTTGCAGAGTGTTCACTATATTCAAAATTTTCAAAGAGTCCTAACATTGTTCCATTAGATTTTAGATGCTCAACAGTATTATCGTTATGTAAAATAAGTCCATCAGGGTGAGCAGCATTGGAATAAATAATCTCCGCTTTTTTTAGATTTACTTTCATCAAAAAAGCTGTGATAAAATTATTATCTATATTGCCGCATAAATTATTATTAAGATAAAAAAACATCTCAGCAACAGATGTTGTTTTGTTTGCATGATACATAAACATCATTTTAAACATAGCGGTGACTAAAGAAGCTGATACTCCATGCCCTGATACATCTGCAATAATAAAAAAGAATTCGTCATCATTAATTGGATATATATCAAAAAAATCACCACCTATATGAGAAGAAGGTTGATATTTAAAATTGAATTTAAAAAAATAATTATAAATAAATTCCTTAGGGAGTAAATTTTTTTGTAGTTTAGAAGCCATTCTAAGTTCACGATCGATTTTTTCGGAATATTTTATAATAGTTTCATTAGCTTCTAATAATTTATCAAGGGTATTAACTAATTTATCAGATTGTTCTTCATATTTTTCTTTAAAAACTTCTGCTTCTTCCAGGGCATTTGCTAATTCATCTGTAGTCTCAATAAGGTCTTTTTCATATAGAGCTCGTTCTGTAAAGTCTAAAAAAGCAATTAGAATATTATTATTTTCAAGTGCTTTATAGTTCATCCATAATGAATTAGAATCTATATCTATTTTAAATGTATTATATTGAGTATTATTGAGGATTTCATTTAAAATATAGGGCGGTAATTCATTTTTTCTGAAAAAATTATTTGCATATTCATTTTTATTAAGAATGATTCCTGCTGGAGATATTTCTAATATTCCAATTAAATCATTATAATTATTTTTCATTTGTTCAAAATTTTTATGGTTGCATCTGGTCTTTTTATATAATCCAGATAATTTTCAATTTTACTTGAATAAGAAATAGCTAATTGGTTACATAAAAACACATCTGCATAAAATTTAGATAAAGAAATTACATCTAACCAATCGGCACAATTTTCATAATAATTTTGATATTTGGGAGGTATAGAATCAGTTGTAATAACGCGGTTTAAAACTTTTTCTTCAAAAATAGCTTTTTTCATTTTTTCTTCGCCGGGCAGTAATAGCCCAGTACTTTTATCAAAAGATGGACTAAAAAGACCGTGTGTAGCAAATGCATATACTCCTTTTGCGCCTCTTTTTTTTAAAGCTCGTGCTATTTCGATTAATGTTCCGCCAGAATCTATCATATCATCAATTAGATAGCACCATTTGTCTTTTACTTCTCCAACAATAGATACAATTTCTGCTTTGCCGTGTTCTGGTCTTCTTTTATCACCTGTACAATATGAAGATAGCCCTAATAATTTAGAGAAAAATCGCGCTTTTTTAGCAGCGCCTGCATCCGGTGCAACAACGGCCATTTCATTTTGATTATGTTTCAAAACAGATTTAACATATAAGGCAAAAGAAGGTATTGCAGTGATTTCATCAATTGGACCATCAAAATGAGCCATTGCCTGTCTCGCATGTAAATCAGCTGTTACTATTCGTTTTAATTTATTTCCACAGGAATTTATTATCTGGTTAAAAACCAATTTTGCAGTTAAAGGCACACGGCTTTCGTCTTTTTTATCCTGTCTTTGATAAGGTAAATATGGTGTATATATTGTGATTGTCTTTGCACCAGCTCTATTAGCCGCATCATTTAAAATTAAAAGTTCCTGAAAATCATCATTTTTATCATTAAAACATTGAAAAATATGGACATCTTTTTCTCTGATATTTGTTCTGATTTGAGCATATATTTCGCCATCATTATGATTTTTTATGAATACAGGAGAAACTTTTATAACATCTTCCTTAAGCTCTCGATATATTTTTTGAATACGAGAACTGCAATCTGAAAAAACCTCTTCCAATTTTTTTTTGATTTCATATACTGTTCTGTGGGCAAATTCGCCACCGCTACGTCCGCTTATAATAACAATATTATCCAATTTTAAAAGACGTGCCATATCTCTAAAATCTTTCAAATTATCAATTTGATCAAGCATCATCTCCCCTTGGTTTTTTCTTTTTATTATACAAAAAATATTATATATAGTCAATAAATTTTTATGTTAACTGGTAGGAAAATAAATTACTTGACAAATATTATAAAAAGAATTTACTTTAGGTAAGTCTGGTGAAATGAATTCTTCTTTAATAATTATAATTTATATGAATTGAAAGGATAGCAATATGAAAAAAATATTGATTTTGTTTGTTTTGGTAGGGATATATTTAAATATTTATTCTTTTTCTTTTATCTCAGTTAACCAGGAAAATGATCAAGTAATTTCAATAATTGATACAGATTATCATATGGATTATGGTTTCAAAATACCATTGACATATAAAGTACAGTTTAATTCAGAGAGCACTAATTTATTTGCTCAATTTAAATATTCATATATAAATGACTGGGAAGTAATAAAAGAATACAATAAAGAAGATTTTTTTAATAATGAAATAGCAGTTCGTTTTGATTATGAAAATAAATTTGCATATATTTCTATACCTTATGGGGAATCGACTGATACTGTATTTATTAGAATTGTTGATCAAAATGAACAAAAAGTTGGAATAACTTTTTTGGAAATTACTAAATTTTATGATAATAGAGATATGGCTGTAATAGGAAGTGCCGATGATATGGCTGAATGGTCAAGAACAAAATTTAATACATCAATAAAGCACACTCGAGAACGTAATTTGTGGCTTACTATTGGGATTAATCCTGATGGCTGCAATTCTACTACGTGGTATTTTATCCAACGGCAAATGGTATTAGGATATGTAGAACCTGCAAGTCATACAAATAATCATCCGAATCCCAATCAATATGGTCATTATGGAGCAGATAAAAAATATGATTATGAATATGAAATTTTAAACTCAAAAGAAAAAATTATTCAAAATTTACAAATGACGGATTTGTTCTCTTGTAAGGGGAGAAGATATGTTTATACCTTTATTGCTCCTAATGGCTATACAGATAATATTATAGATTCATTGGTAGGGGCCGGTAAATATCTCGTTAATCGGTTATATTATCCTGGATATTATGGTTTTTCAGAATGGGATTCTGTAAAAAATAGTTTTTATCCAATAGGAGTGGGTGTTGCTATTGATCCTCCACGTGAACAATTAGGCTGGGGGATAGGGTGTAATAACCTTGATTCATTAAATGCTGCGTTTGATTATGCATTATCTAAGAATACAGTATATCATTTTATGTTTCATCCAAATGTTGTAGAGTGGGATAAAGCTTATACATTGGAACATTTAGATTATATTTCAAACAGGAAAAATGTGTGGTATACTTCTGTTGGGCATTTGTATTTATATCATTTTGCGCAGATTAATTATATTTCATCTGTAGATACGCAGGAACAAAATCATATATTATCAGTTCCTCTTATTTCATTAATAAAATCTTATCCAAATCCGACGTCTTCAACTTATAATATAAAGTATATGCTTTTTTCAAATTCAGATATTAATTTGTATATTTTTAATAATGTAGGGCAAGTTGTATTTAAAGGAGTATATTTAAATCAAAATGAAGGTACACATGTAATCAATATTAATTTAACTGATTTGCCGAGTGGAATTTATTTTTATTCTATACAAGCAAAAGATAAAATAAAAACGGGTAAAGTAGTTAAAATACAGTAGAATAAGCAAAAAAATTGGAACTTTTATATATTTTAATCAATTATATAGAGTAATCAAACAACTTTAAAAACCTAAATCAGGAGTGGGTATTATGATCGTTATTGACAATTTAGTAAAGTATTATGGTTCGTTTCTCGCTGTTGATCAAATAAGTTTTGAAGTGAGAAAAGGTGAAATTTTAGGTTTTTTAGGTCCTAATGGGGCGGGGAAAACAACAACAATGAAAATTATAACGGGTTATATGCCGCCCAGTGCTGGTAATGTTTATGTTGATGGTATGAGTGTTACTGAACATTCGTTAGATATCCGAAAGAAAATAGGTTATCTTCCAGAACATAATGCACTATATCCTGATATGGGAATTATGGAGTATTTACAATTTATAATGGATGCAAGAGAAATCCCAAAAGATAAGCAGTCCAAACAAATGCAATATGCAATTGAGGTTTGTGGTTTAACAGATGTATTGTCTAAAAACATAGGAGAATTGTCAAAAGGTTATAAACAACGTGTTGGTTTAGCACAGGCTTTAATACATAATCCTGATATCTTAATTTTAGATGAACCTACTGTTGGTCTTGACCCAAACCAAATAATTGAAATAAGAAATTTAATTAAAAAAATAGGAGAAGAAAAAACAGTTATTTTATCTACTCATATATTACCAGAAGTAGAGGTTACATGTGATAGAGTAGTAATTATAAATAAAGGAAAAATAGCGGCTATTGGGACTACTGATGATTTGCAAAAAACTTTTAAGGGTAATGATAAAATAGAAATTATTTTAAAAGATAAAATAGATGAAAGTATTAAAGAAAAAATTCAAAAAATAGATGGGATTTTAAATATTACTTCACATAATACAGAAGAGGATCAATCAATTATAAAAATTGAAGTTGAAAAAGGTAAAGATCCAAGATATGATATTTTTCAGTTTATAGTCCAGGAAAAACTGCCTTTGCTTGAATTGAAAAGAGAGCAAATTAGTCTTGAAGATATATTTAGAGAACTTACAGTTCAGGAAAATCTAAATAATTAATAACAGGAGTATGACTATGAATTTTAAAACTATTATTGCTATCTATAAAAAGGAACTCAAAAGTTATTTTTATTCGGCAACTGCTTATGTTGTTAATGTTCTATTTTTGCTTATAATTGGTTGGTTTTTTACAGCAACATTATTTATAAATGGTGGCGAAGCAACAATGCGCCCTGTTTATAGTTATGTTCCATTATTATTTTTGTTCTTTATACCGGCGATTACAATGAAAACCATTGCCGAGGAGAAAAAATCTAATACCTTTGAATTGCTTGTTACTATGCCGATTAATGATATTGAGATAATTTTAGGTAAATTTTTTGCTGCCTTGACATTAGTTTTAATATCTGTTTTACTTACTTTTATATATGTAATTACTTTATCTATGTTTGGAGATGTTGATACTGGAGAGATAATAGGTGGTTATTTAGGGCTTATTTTTATGGCCAGTGCTTATATTTCCTTAGGTATTTTCGCGTCAAGTCTAACGGATAATCAGATTGTAGCATTTATTATTGCATTTATTTTTGCATTTTTCTTTTTTATAATTAATAAAATAACTTTATTTTTACCAGTTGGATTAAGTCGTTTTTTTGAATATATTAGTATTGATTATCATTTTTCAAATATTTCCAAAGGAATTATTGATTCAAGGGATATTATTTATTATTTATCGATTACTGTGCTTGGTTTGTACTTTGCTAATTTTGTGCTTGAATCAAGAAAAAATGATTAATAAGGGGATGGAAATATGAAAAAGAATTTAAATTATAATAAAATTGTTAATGCTATTCTTTTAGTAGCATTGATTATTTTAATAAATATATTTTCTTTAAATGTGTTTACAAGGTTGGATTTGACAGATAATAATATTTTTTCATTATCAGATGCTTCTAAAAATATTTTGAAAAAAATTGATGACAGAGTTACGATTAAGGCTTATTTTACTAAGAACTTACCAGCTCCTTATAGTTCTGTTTCAAGATATGTAAAGGATATTTTAGAAGAATATGAAGCGTATGGAAGAGGCAAAATTTATTTTGAATTTATAAATCCAGGAGATGATAAGAAGTTAGAAAAAGAAGCATTAGAATTTCGTGTGCCACCTGTTCAGATTAATGCTTTAGAAAATGATAAATTAGAAATTAAAAAAGTTTATATGGGGTTGGTTTTTCTTTACCATGATAAAAAAGAGGTTCTTCCTGTAATAAGTAAGACAGCAGGGCTTGAATATGATATTACAAGTACAATTAAAAAACTTATCGAGAAAAATAAGAAGAAGATTGGTATAATTCAGGGACATGGTGAGCCTGATTTTAACAATCAATTGAGTACTCTTACAGCAGTATTTAATAAACAATATGATGTAAAGCCTATTAATTTGCCAAATGTTAATTCTATTGAAGCTGATGCCATTTTATGGATTTCTCCATCGGATACTATTTCTAAAAGTGATCTTTATAAAATTGACCAATTTATTATGAAGGGCGGGAAAGTTGGATTATTTCTTAATAATTATGATGTTAAGTTAGAAAAAGGTATTGCGTTTCCTAAAAGGTTAAATATTTCAAATTTCTTAGAAAATTATGGAATCAAAATTAATAATGATATGGTAATGGATTTACAATGCGCTCCTGTAAGTGTATCGCAGAGGCAGGGATTTTTTCAAATTGTTAATCAGATTAATTATCCATATTTCCCAATAATAACAGATTTTAATAAAGATGAGATTTTAGTAAAAGATTTAGAACGAACTGTACATTTTTTCCCATCATCAATTGATACTGCTTTTGCTGGTAAAATTGGTATAAAATTTTTGTATTTAGAAAAAACTTCAGATAAGTCAAAATTGGAGTTAAGACCTTATAATGTTAGCCCACTACAAAAGTTCCTACCTGCGACATTTAATAAAAAAGGTTTGATTATATCAGGAATTTATACAGGCAAATTTAAAAGTTTTTTTCAGAAAGATAGCATACCTTCTGAATTTGATAAAAATTTATATTTGGGGGAATCCGATACTAATAGGATTATAGTTTTTACAGAAGGGCGATTTTTACAGGATGATTATCTTGCATCTGCACGTGAAAATTTAATACTTGCTTCAAATATTGTTGATTGGCTTTCACAAGATGAGGATTTAATTGCGATTAGATCAAAGCAAGTTACAGCAAGGCCTTTACATGCTCCTGAAAGCAATGTTACCAGAAATATTATAAAATGGTTGAATATTTTAATTCCACCTGTACTTATGATTATTTTAGGTTTTGTAATATCCGTATGGAGAAAATCTAATAGAAATAAAACAATTGCTTTAATTATAAATAAAACGGAGGGATAAGATGAAAAAATCTAATTGGATATTGTTATTCATTATAATAATTTTATCAATTCTTGTATACATAAATAATAGAGAAGAGAGTAAAACTGAAAAATCTACAATTAATACTTCATTTACAACATGTGATACTTCTTTAATTGATAAATTTGAAATGAAAACTTCTGATGATGAAGATATTATTCTTGTAAAAGATGCCGGCAAATGGTATATTAATCAGCCTATTCACTATCCTGCAAATTCAAGTATTATCCAGACTTTGTTAGAAAAAATAGCAAATTTTAAAGTAGAAAATTTAATTAGTACTAAAAAATTTGAAATTTCGGCTGATGGTAAAGATACTACAGATTTATTTAAAAAGTTTGAAGTTGATTCTGCAACAGGTTTTCCAGTAAAAATTTATCAAAATGGGGAACTTAAAACTAATTTCATTTTAGGTAAAATTGATAATGACTATAGTCATACTTACATTAGGGAAACAAATCATAATGAAGTATATTTATTAACTGATAATGTTAAGTATGCTTTTAAAAGAAGATTGAAAGATTGGAGAGATAAGACCATCTTAAAACTTGATAAAGATATTATTTCTAAAGTTTATATTAAAAATCCAGAAGGTGAGTTTATTTTAACAAAAAACGATACGTTATGGAATATTGATGTTAATGGTAAAACAGAAAGAGCAAAGAAATCAAGTGTAAATCTGATACTGTCAAATCTTTCAAATTTGTTAACAGCTGATTTTAATGATACAACAAAAGTTTCTTTTGATAAACCAGATCTTTTATTAAAAGTAGATTTGGTTGGTGGTAAAAATGTTGAATTAAGAGCAGTTAAAAAAGATAAAGAAGGAAATAAATATTATATTCAGACTAGTGATAAAAGACAGGTTTTTGAAGTTTATAAAGGCACAATATCTGTATTCTTAAATAAGCCAGAATATTTTGTTGAAAAGAAAAAAGAAGAACAAAATAAAGGTAAAAATAATGAACAAAAATAAATTTTATAATTACTTTGATGAATTGCCATTGTTGACTGATTTATATCAATTGACAATGGGGTATGGTTATTGGAAGAACGGAATTGCAGAAAATGATGTTGTATTTAATTTATATTTTAGGCAAAATCCATTTAATGGAGGGTATACAGTAGCTGCAGGTCTTGAATATGTTATAAAATTTTTGAAAAATTATCATTTTAATGAGAATGCTTTAGATTATTTATCTACTCTAAAAAATTCAGATGGGACAAAAATATTCGAGATAGAGTTTTTAGATTATTTAAAAAATATCAAATTGGAATTAGATATTGATGCAATAGAAGAGGGAAAATTAGTCTTCCCTCTTGAACCGTTAATAAGAGTTCGAGGTCCTATAATACAAGCACAACTAATTGAAACAACCCTTTTAAATATTGTTAATTTTCAAACGTTGATAGCAACAAAGGCATGTAGAATTGTTCTTGCTGCGGAGGGTAGACCTATTGCAGAATTTGGTTTGAGACGAGCACAGGGATTTGATGGAGGTATATCTGCTACCCGTGCTGCTTATATTGGAGGATGCAGTGGAACTTCGAATGTATTGGCTGCAAAAATATTTAATATTCCTCCAATAGGAACTCATTCACATTCATGGGTGATGTTTTTTAATAATGAAAAAGAAGCTTTTGATGCTTATATTCATGCTTTACCTTCAAATTGTACATTGTTAGTTGATACTTATAATACAATAAACGGTGTTAAAAATGCCATCGAAGCTGTTAAAAATAAGAAAAATGTTATATTGAAAGGGATCAGGCTTGATTCAGGCGATCTTGCTTATCTTTCTCAAAAAACAAGAGAACTTTTAGACGAGGCTGGACTAAAAGATACAAAGATAATTGCTTCCAATGATTTAGATGAATATATAATAGAAAGTTTGATAGATCAGAAAGCCAATATAGATATATTTGGAGTTGGTACTAATTTAGTAACAGCAAAAGATCAGCCTGCATTAGGTGGAATTTATAAACTCACAGCAATTAAAAATAATAATAGATGGGTTCCAAAAATTAAAATTTCAGAACAACCAATTAAAATTAATATTCCTGGAATTCAGAAAGTAAAAAGATTTTATGATAAAGATGGTTTGATGTCTATTGATTTAATATATGATGTTACTGAAAATATTGAAGATATAGAGTATGCAATTGATCCTTTTTTTGAGTATAGAAGAAAAAAAATAACTGACTTTGAAGAATCAGAAGATTTATTAATACCTATTTTCAAGAAAGGGGAATTAGTATATAATTTGCCGACGATTAGTGACATTAGAGAAAAACTCCAAAAAGATCTTAGAAGGTTGCATTATTCTCATAAAAGATTGAAAAATCCCCATATTTATCCTGTGGGTATAAGTCATTATCTTTTTAATTTGAAGAAAAGATTAATAATGGAGGCAAAAGGCTATGAATAAAAATGCCTTAATAATTGTGGATGTACAAAATGATTTTTGTAGCGGTGGAGCATTAGAAGTTAAAAATGCTGAATCTATTATTCCTGTTATTAATCAAATTCGTGATAAATTTGATTACGTATTTTTAACAAAAGATTGGCATCCTCTTAATCATGTTAGTTTTGCTAAAAATCATAATAAAAATCCAGGTGAGATAATTGAATTAAAAAATGGAGTCAAGCAAATTTTATGGCCTGTACATTGTGTACAAAATAGTAAAGGCGCTGATTTTCATCCGGATTTAATAGTTAAAAACACTGATATTATTATTTATAAAGGAGAAGATCCTGAAATAGATAGCTATAGTGGTTTTTATGACAACGGACATTTGAAATCCACCGGATTAGCTGAAAAGTTGAGAGAATTTGGTATAAATAAAATATTTATCACAGGACTTGCAACAGATTATTGTGTGAAATTTACCACAATTGATGGAATAAAAGAAGGATTTAAAACTCATTTAATAAAGGATGCTTGTAAAGCAGTTAATATAAAACCCGATGATGAAAAAAAAGCTATAGAAGAAATGCAGAATATAGGAGCAATTGTTATTTTATCTAATGAAATTCCTATTCACCTATAATTTTTATTAAAACTCTTTTCCTTCTTCTTCCGTCGAATTCTGCATAATAAATTTGTTCCCATGGTCCAAAATCCAGTTTTCCATGAGTGATTGCAACGACTACTTCTCTTCCTAAGACTGTTCTTTTTATATGAGCATCTCCGTTGTCTTCTCCAGTTTGGTTATGTCTGTATCGGTTAAGTGGCTGATGAGGAGCTAATTTTTCTAAAAAATCATCAATATCCTGAATGAGTCCTGATTCTGCATCATTTATATGGACTCCTGCTGTTATATGCATGGCATTGACCAGACATAAGCCTTCTTTTATTCCACTTTCTCTAACAGCTTCTTCAACTTCTCTGGTAATATTGATATAATCTCTTCTATTAGGGGTGTTAAACCATAGTTCTTTTCTATAAGATTTCATACATAGATACCTTTTTTATTATTTTGTACCTTTTTTCCCTGATGTTGTTTTTTTACCAGGTGTTGTGCTTAATGTGTTTAATGTTCTTAAAACTTCATTGGTAATGTCCCATGCTTCATTTGCATAGTATGTGTTAGATACATCTAATACAAAATCAAACCCTTCTTTTCTTGCAATTTTTTCAATAGCTATTTTTAATTTTTCCTGTATAGGAGCTAGTAGTTCGTTTTCTCTCTGAACAGCTTTATTTTGTTGTTCTTGTAAAAATTGTTGATAATTTGTAATTTTTTGCTGAATTAGGTTTTGTTTTTCTTTCTTTTTTTCTTCTGATAATAGCATGGCTTGAGTTTCAAGTTCTTTTCTTAAGCTATCAATTTCTTGTTGCATTGATTGGAGTTTTGCTTGAATATTTGACATTTCAGCCTGATATTGTTTTTCTGCTTCTTTATAGTCTTTAAAATTTTGTCTTATTTTTAGAATGTCAATATAAGCTATTTTGGTTTGAGCAAATGTTCCTGTTGAAAATAAACTTAATATTAATACGAAAAATAATTTTCTCATATTTATATCCTCCTTCTTTTTTATTTATATTAGAAAAAAAAAACATATTTGTCAATAGAAATTAGTTTTCTGTTATGTGAAAATAGATGAAATAATTTTTTTATTGTTCAATGATTGACATTTTTTTTAGGAGAATTTCATATATCTATTATTTTCCAGATTATAGTATATTTTTATATTGACAACCTTTATCTGTTGTATTATTATATAAGGTTGTATGAATTATTTAATGGTAGTGGAGTATAACGGTAACTTGTTTTGTGGTTGGCAGATCCAGAATAATGGAAGAACTGTCCAATATGAATTGAAGAAAGCACTTGAAATTTTGTTCAAAGAGGATATAACTCTTTTTGCAGCTGGAAGAACAGATTCTGGAGTTCATGCTAAAGGTCAGGTTGTAAATTTTCATTCAGATAAACAACTTGATGAATCTGAACTGGAATACCGATTAAATGCAATTTTACCGAGAGATGTTGTTGTAAGAAAAGTTAAGATTGTTGATGATGATTTTCATGCACGTTTTTCTGCTATAGCAAGGGAGTATGAATATTTATTGCATCCCGGTAAAAGTGCCATTTATAATGGATTGTGTTGGCAGTATAGACGATTTATTGATGATTCTTTTTTAGAGCTTAATGAACAAGTTGTAGAAATTTTAGGCGAGAAGGATTTTAAAAGTTTTTGTAAAAGTGCGACTAAGCTTGAGCATTATAGATGTTTTGTAGAATTTGCAAAATTAGAAAAAAAAGAAGATTTTTTTTGTTTTTCTATAAAAGCTAATAGGTTTGTTCATAATATGGTGAGAATTTTAGTTGGTACCTTGATTGACATTTATGAAGGTAGAATAAGGATGAGTCTTGGAGAAATATTGATGAAAAATGATCGAAAATATGCTGGTAGAACCGCTCCGCCTGTTGGGTTATATTTAAAAAAGGTTTATTATAATGAAATTGAATTATAGGAAGATAAATTTTTTTATTTCTGTTATATTAGTATTTATTATTGGATGGTTGGCAGGAGTTTTATTAAATAGGCATTCTTTTAATAATAGCAATGGAAATAGAAATTTTACTAATTTTAATGTGAACAATATTAAGGGGGATAATAATTTTGTATATGTTTCTAATGTGTTTTATGACACATTAAGTGATAGTACAAAAAGAAGATTAAGAACTAATCCATTTGTTTATGCAATTTCACGAGTAAGAGATGCTGTTGTAAGTGTTAGTGTTACAAGGGTTGAATATTATAGATATTCTTTAGATCCCTTTTTTGAGATGTTTTTTCCTGAATTTTCGCAAAAAATTCCTATGAAGATATCTTCTATGGGGTCTGGTTTTATTGTGGATGAAAAAGGTTATATTTTAACTAATGCCCATGTGGTTGAGGATGCAGAGGAAATTTTTGTTAATATGGCTGATGGAAGGCAGTTTACAGCAAAATTAGTAGGTGTAGATGAGACAAGCGATATTGCAGTATTAAAAATTGATGGTAAAAATTTGCCGGTTGCTCCTTTGGGTAAATCTGATGATTTGATGATTGGTGAATATGTAATTGCAATTGGGAATCCCTTTGGGTATATTTTATCAAATTCTGGACCAACTGTTACTTGTGGTTGGGTGTCAGCAGTTAATAGAAATATTAAATTTAAGGAATCAGGAAGATATTATAAAAATATGATTCAAACAAATGCTGCCATTAATCAGGGCAATAGTGGCGGTCCACTTGTGAATATTTTAGGTGAGGTAATTGGTGTTAATACCTTTATATTAACTCAGGGCAATAGTGGTTTTATTGGGTTGGGTTTTGCTTTGCCAATAGATAAGGCTAAAAAAGTTTTTCGGGAAATTATTAAATATGGCAGAGTTAGAAATTTTTGGACTGGTATTTATATTCAAGATTTGAGTCCTATGATTGCTGAATATTTTAATTTATCGAATCTTAATGGAGTAATAGTTGTTGATGTGGAAAAAGGCAGTCCAGCAGATAAGGCTGGAATAAAAAAGAAAGACATAATTGTTGGGATAAATGGCAGAAAAGTAATGGATAAAAATGCTGTTTTAGATGAGATTTCTTATTATCAGGTTGGCGATATTATAGAATTTAATATTATTAGAAATAAGAAAAAAATTACTATAGAAATGAAATTAGAAGAAGTGCCAGAAAAAAAAATTAAAAAAATATTTTAGAAGGAGGAATTGATCATGGCAAGAAAGGAAAAAATTATATATAATGGTCCTACTTATACTATAAACAAGTCTGATAATGCTGATAAAATTGAGATAGAGTATAAAGATGTTGTTTATGATGATAGTAAAAATATAGAAATTCCATTAGAAAATAAGGGCTATTATAGTGCGCAAATCATAGAAAGACTTAATAAATATTTATCTTCTTATTGGGTAAATAATTATGTGATAGAATTAATAGAAGATAAAAAACTTCTTTGTCATAATGCAGAACAAATACCTGTTGTATTTAGAATTCATTTAAGAGCAACAAAAGAGAGTTCGTTACTATTCAATGTCCAGGAGGATGGAATTATAAAACCAGAAATTATTCAATTTTTTCACATTTCCGAAGGAAATTTGGCATTAATAGAGGAAGAAGAGCTTTCTCAAATGGTACCAGAAGAACATTTTTCTCAGATTAAACAGATTTGTTATAAATCAGCAGCTATATTAAGTAAATATTTTGAAAGGAGAAAGTTTCTTTTATATAGTATAGATTTTGAATTTGGTTTGTTGGATAAGAAGGTTATTTTAACAGGAGAACTTTCGCCGGATAGAATGACTTTGAAGGACTTAGAAAGTAATAAATATGTAGGGAAATTTGGTCTTTTACATGGAGATTGTAAGGATAACCAATGTTATGAAATTATATATAATAGGATTTTTGCAGAAAAATTTCAGCCTGAATTTGAAAGAATAAAATTACAGGAAGGAACATTGGAAACAGATGTAATAAAGGAATTCGAAGATGAATTACTTGACACATTAACTGGAGAAAATGGGGATAAAAAGTAAATGACGAAATATGGAATTTCTTATGTTATAATAAGTAGCTTACTGACAATAGTTTTTTTTATTATATATTATTTTTTCAAGAACACATATGTTCTGATATTTAGTATTGTTTTATTGATATTGACATTGATTATTATTAATTTTTTCAGGGATCCGGAAAGAACTGTACCAGAAGATCCGTTAGCAGTTGTATCTCCTGCTGATGGTAAGGTTGTTGCAATAGATACAGTTATGCCAGATGAATATCTTAAGCAAAAACATATAAGAGTTTCTATATTTTTATCTGTTTTTGATGTTCATGTAAATAGAATTCCTATTGATGGTAAAATTGAATATTTGAAATATGTTCCTGGGAAATTTTTACCGGCATTTAATGAGGCAGCTTCATTTAATAATGAAAGAATGTATATTGGAATTAAGCATAATCGATATAAATTTCTTGTAGTTCAGATTGCAGGTATTATTGCAAGAAGAATTGTATGTGATTTAAGAGAAGGAATGAATGTTAAAAAGGGTGATAGGTTTGGAATGATTAAGTTCGGTTCCAGAACGGATTTATATTTGCCATCTAAGGTACGTTTAAATGTAAAAGTTGGTGATAAAGTAAAAGGAGCAGAAACTGTTATAGGATATTTAAAGAATGAAAAATAAATTGTTTTTTTTGCCGAATTTTATAACAATCATGAATGTTTTTTGTGGATTTTGGGCGATAATATATATTGTATCGGATAATTTTGTTTCAGCTGCCTGGCTTATTATTCTTGCTGGAATTTTTGATCTTCTTGATGGTAAAGTTGCTCGTCTTGTTGGAGCTACCTCTGCTTATGGAATAGAATTAGATTCGATGGCAGATTTAATATCTTTTGGACTTGCCCCAGCAGTCTTATTTTTTAGTCAGTATAGTTTTTTTACAGGAAATAATAAAATATGGATTATAGCTTTTTTCTATTTATTGATGGGAATTACACGATTAGTGAGGTTTAATGTTGTAAGTTTCAAAAAGAAAAATTTACAAATTAAAGAAGATTTTATAGGATTGCCGATTCCAGGGGCAGCTTTTGCTGTTTCATCTTATATAATTTTTGTCAATGATTATTATGGCAGTTTTAATCATCCGAATATTTATTTAGTTGTAACTCTTGTTGTTGCTGTTTTAATGGTAATGCCGGTTAGGTATAAATCCTTTCCTAAAATTTCGCTCAATAAAAAGAATGAAATAATAAATTTTTTAATATTGATTTTATCATTTGTTTTAATTATATTTAATCCACGTCGTATGTTTTTTTTACTGACAGGGTTGTATATTTTATATAATCCTACGGCTTATTTTGCTAAAATATTATTAAGGAAGAGTAAGCATGTTTAAAAAAAATAAATTTATGATGGTGGTATTTCTTTTAACAGGTTTGATTATTGGTTCTTATCTTTCTGTATTGCTTGATGCAATATTGCCATATAGTACGGTAAAAGATGTTTTTACGCTGGCTTTGCATCCTTCTTTTGGAACATTTACTATAGATTTAATTGCAATAAAAATTACTTTTGGACTTAGTTTTAATTTTACACTATGTAGTATTATAGGTTTGGCGATAGCCGCATATATTTATAGATGGTATTAAAAACAACAAGGAGTGTATAGATGGGATTCGGTTCGCTTGGCATGGGTGAAATAATTTTGATTTTTCTGGTTATTTTAATCTTTTTTGGGGCCAAAAGATTGCCTGAATTAGCGCGATCTTTAGGAAAAGGAATTAAGGAATTTAAAAATGCTTTAAATGATGTTCAGGATGAACTTACCTTAGAGGATAAAGAAAAAGAGAAGAAAATAGAAGAGAAAACCAATTCTAACAAGGAGAGTTAAATTTGGATATACTTAAATCTTCTATAAAGGAGCTATTGAATAATATAAAAAATAATAAAATTTCTATTAAGGAAGTAGTCGATAGCTATTTGCAGTCAATAGCGGAGAAAAATGATGAATTAAACACTTTTATAACTATTTTTCAAGAGGAAGCTAAAAATTTAGCATCTAATTTTGATAAAGAATTGGACAAGTCTAAGGTTGGAGAGACGCTTTTCCCCCTGCCGATAGGAATTAAAGATAATATAAATATTAAAGATAAGCCGACTACTTGCGGGTCTAAAATATTAGAAAATTTTATATCGCCTTATGATGCAACTGTGATTAACAAATTAAAAGAAGCCAGTGCTATTTTTATTGGCAAACTTAATATGGATGAATTTGCTATGGGTTCATCAAATGAAAATTCGTATTTTGGAGCTGTAAGTAATCCTTATGATGTGGACAGAGTGCCTGGTGGATCAAGTGGGGGTTCTGCAGCAGCTGTTGCTGCGGGATTGGTTCCATGGGCACTTGGTTCTGATACTGGTGGTTCTATCAGGCAGCCTGCTGCGTTGTGTGGAGTTGTAGGGATGAAGCCTACTTATGGAAGAGTTTCGAGATATGGGTTAGTTGCTTTTGCTTCTTCTTTTGATCAGATTGGTCCAATAACAAAGACAGTGTGGGATAATGCATTGTTATTATCTTTAATTTCAGGGCATGACCTTAATGATTCTACTTCCGCTAATGTTGAAAAAGAAAATTTCACTCAAGATATTGATAATTTTCCAGAAAAATTAGTTATTGGTATTCCAAAAGAATTTTTTACGGATTCTCTTCAGAAAGAAATTTACGATGCGATTATGGATGTTAAGAAGCAGTTGGAAAGATTAGGGGTTGAATTTATTGATATAAGTTTGCCTCATAGTAAATATTCTATTCCGACATATTATATTTTAACAACAGCGGAAGCATCATCTAATCTTGAAAGATTTGATGGAGTTAGATACGGATTCAGGGCAGATGATGTTAATTCTTTAAAAGAGTTATATATAAAAACAAGAACAGAAGGTTTTGGTATTGAGGTAAAAAGAAGGATTATGCTTGGAACATTTGTTCTTAGTTCAGGATATTATGAAGCATATTATTTAAAAGCTTCAAAAGTTAGAACTTTAATAAAAAATGATTTTGTTGAGGCATTTAAAAAATGTGACTTGGTTATGGCTCCAACTACACCAAATACTGCTTTTAAGAAAGGTGACAAATTAAATGATCCTTTGACAATGTATTTATCAGATATATATACTACACTTGTAAATATCGCTGGTATTCCGGCAATTTCGTTACCTATTGGTTTTGACAATAATAATTTACCTATAGGCTTGCAACTTATAGGGAATTATTTTGATGAGAAAAAAATATATCAAGTAGCAAATAAAATAGAAAAACTTAGAAAAGGATAAGGCGATGGCGTCAGGATATGAAATTGTAATTGGTTTAGAAATACATGTACAACTTTTAACTGATAGTAAGATATTTTGCGCATGTAGTACAAAATTTGGAGCAGAGCCTAATTCTCAAGTATGTCCTGTATGTTCTGGAATGCCAGGTGCTCTCCCTGTTTTAAATAAGAAGGCTCTTGAATATATTGTGAAAGCAGGATTAGCTCTCAATTGTAATATTAATAAACATACTACTTTTGCCAGAAAAAATTATTTTTACCCAGATTTACCTAAAGGGTATCAGATTTCACAATTCGACTATCCTGTTTGTGAGAATGGTTATCTTGAAATTATGACAGAAAATAATGAAATAAAAAAGATTGGGATTCAACGTATTCATCTGGAAGAAGATGCCGGGAAGTCTTTGCATCCTGAAAAGGACAATCTTATTACAGAATCCTACATTGATCTTAATAGATGCGGTGTTCCATTAATAGAGATTGTTACAAAACCGGATATTCGGTCCCCTCAAGAAGCATATAATTTTTTAAAATTGCTAAGACAGACAATACTTTATTTGGGTATTAGTGATGTTAATATGGAGGAAGGTTCTTTAAGATGTGATGCTAATATTTCTTTAAGAAAAATAGGTGAAACAAAATTCGGCACAAAAACAGAATTAAAAAATATGAATTCCTTTCATGGAGTATTGCGCGCATTAGAATATGAAGCAAAAAGACAAGAAGCAATTCTTGATGCTGGTGGCATTATTGAACAACAGACTCTTTTATGGGATGATGCAAGAGGTGAAGCAAGACCTATGAGATCAAAAGAAGAAGCGCATGATTATAGATATTTCCCGGATCCGGATCTTGTTAGAGTAGAATTGGATGATGAGTTCATTAATGGAATAAAAAATACTTTGCCAGAGCTTCCAAGAGAAAAATTTTTACGATTTAAAAATGAATATGGTTTAAATGATTATAGTGCTGATTTATTAACTTCAACTCCTGAATATGCTGAATATTTTGAAAAGGCGGTTTCTGTTTATAAAAATCCGGAAAAGATTGCTAATTGGATAATGGGAGATTTGACAAGAATTGTTAAGGAAACTAAACAGGAGATAAATAAACTTTATATTACCCCTGAGATGATTGCGAAATTGGTAAAAATAGTAGATGATGGTGTAATAAATACCAAAATAGCAAAGGATGTTTTCAATAAAATGGCTGAAACAGGATTGAATCCGGAAGAGATTATAGAAAAGTTTGGTTTAAAACAGGTAACAGATGTCCGCGCAATAGAAGAGATTATTAATAAAGTTTTAGCGGATAATCCAAAAGAAGTTGAAGCCTATAAAGGTGGTAAAGAGAAAATTCTCGGTTTTTTTGTAGGCCAGGTGATGAAATTATCTAAAGGGAAAGCAAATCCTCAAATAGTAAATAAAATTTTAAAAGAAAAATTAAGTAATTAGGGTAAAATTATGAGAAAAGTTTTTATTGTCTTTCTTTTGTTGTTTGTGAGTATCAAAGCGGATGATTTAAGTAGTAATAGTAATACGTATTTTAATTTTATAAATATTTTTTATGATGGTAAAAGTTCTGCTTTAGGGAAATATTCTAATGCAAATTATGGAGATTATACAAACTTTCTTAATAATCCGGCGCTTTTAATCAATGCCGAAAATAGTATTGTGAGTAATTTCTCGAAAATACTTTCTGATATATATGTAGGGCAAATTAGCTATTTGGGTAAAATTAAAGAATATAAATATTCTACAAGTATAGGATATTTGAATTATGGTTCTATCGAAGGTAGAGATGTTAATGGAGAACCAACGGGTGATCTTAGTGCCTCTGATATGATGGTAAATTTTAGTATTTCACATTCATTAAATAGATTTTTGGATTTTGGGTTGGGAGTTAATTTTTTATATTCTTCAATTGATAATAGTAGCTGTTCAGGGCTTGGTTTTAATTTCGGAGTTATTTATAGGAGTTCTACAAAAGGCAATTTTGCTTTTTCTGTAACAAATGTTGGTTTTACATTATCGAAAATTACTGAAAATGATGAAGCTAAATTGCCCTCAAAATTTATTGTTGGCTGGTCAAAAGAATTAGCTCACTTGCCAGTTATTACTTCGCTTTCTCTTTCTAAAAAAGTTGAAGATGATTATTTTATTCATGGGGGGTTGATATTTAAATTTATGCCTTCTTTTTTTGTTAGACTTGGTTATTTTGCATCATTAGAGGATGATATATCTTTTGTTGCTAGTGAAGCGACTAACAAGCATGGTTTAACCTTTGGTTTTAATTTAATGAATATTAAAAAATTTGATTTCGATTTTTCTTATGTACCATTTGCACATATTGGAACAATTAGCACTTTTAGTCTGAAATATAAGTTTTAGTTATGAAAAATTTGGTATTTGTACTTTTTCTTTTAGTTTTTATTAATTGTAATTTTTTTCATAGAAATAGTACTGATAAAATTACACCAATACATTCTATTGGCATATTTGATGATATAAGAATAAATAACTTATCATATGATACTTATTTTGATATTGCTTTGAATTTTTATGAAAGTGCTAATAAAAAGTATATTTATGGCAATAGAGATGAAGCATTAAATGATATTATACTTTGTATTAATATATTGAAAAAAATTCAGATAGATAAAAATACAGAATTTTGGCAGATTTTGAATATTGAAGAAACTTTAAGATTATCGATAGAACTTTATGAGAAGATTCTTAAAAATATATTTGAGTTGCATTATGATAATTCGAAATTGATATTGACTAAACTGTTGAGTAATTTATTAACTGATAAGATTAAAATATCGGAATTGAGGAGATGGGAAAAGTTTGCAAAAATTGGTGTACCTTTTGAATTGAAGAAGGAAGTAGAAGAACAGATTCATTTTTTTACTGTTAGGAGAAGAAAGGTATTTAGTAAATGGATGTATCGTTCAGGATATTTTGAGAAATGGATATCGGATACTCTTTTTTATAATGGGTTGCCAGATGAGCTTGTATATTTGTCTATGATAGAAAGCGGATTTAATCCCAATGCTTATTCAAAAGCAAGAGCTGTGGGATTGTGGCAATTTATTTATCCTACAGCGAAAAGGTATAATGTTAAAATTGATTTTTGGTATGATGGACGTCGTGATCCATATAAATCAACTCAAACTGCAATTAAGCATTTGAATTTTTTATATAAATATTTTGGTAATTGGTATCTTGCTTTGTCTGCTTATAATAGTGGAATATACAGAGTAAAAAGAGCTATAAAAAAAGATAAGACAACTGATTTTTGGGAATTGAAATCTTTGCCTCGTGAAACTCGAAAATATGTACCAAAATTTTTAGCAGCTATGCATATTTATAGAAATATGGAGCTTTATGGTTATACTGAAGATAGCATAAGTGATGGTTTTGAATTTGAGACGTTTCCTGTTAGTAAGTTTTTGAAATTATCTAAAATAGCACGGGCTTTGGGAATATCAGAATCAGAATTGAAATTTTTAAATCCAGAATTGATAAGAGGATATACAGATCCAGATATTAAGAATTATCCTTTAAGAATCCCTGTAGGTTATAAAGAAAAGATGCAGAAAATATATCCTCATTTAAAACCAGAAAAGAAAAAATTGTGGTATAAGCATAAATTGGCTAAAGGAGAGACAATCTGGGATATTGCCAGGAAATATAAGGTTTCGTCTAAATTAATATTGAGGTTAAATAATATAAAAAATCCAAGATTATTGCGGCCGGGAAGAAATATTTTAATTCCAATCGAGGCAAGTTAATATGAATAAAATTTCTAATATTTTGGGTAAAGTAAATAAGGTAATTCTTATTGTTTTTTTAGTTATTATTGGTTTTACAGCTGGGATTCTTTTTTTCAATTTTATTTTGATGCCACAATATGTGCGATTAGATGATATAACTATATCACCAAATGTTATTAATTTACCTGTAGATAGTGCAAGAGTACTGGCAAAAAAATCAAAATTACATTTATTTGTTACAAAATATGAATATAATTATGTTATAAAAGAAGGGAGGATAGTAAATCAAGATCCTATTCCAGGCATGCGAGTTAAGGTAGATAGAAAATTAAAAGTTACAATTAGTAAAGGGCCTGAAAAGATTTTTGTTCCTGATTTATCAAATATGCCACTGGAACAGGCAAAAAATGTTCTCAAATCATTGAATCTTGAAATAGATGCTATAAATTATGTTTATGATGAAAAAGTGGAAAAAGATTTTGTTATTAGCAATATACCTGCCCCAAATACCCCTGTACCAATTAAGACATTAGTTACTCTTATTGTTAGTAAAGGTAAAAAGCCAGAATTTGTGCTGGTGCCAAATCTTATTGGAAAAACTCTTGATGAGGCTGAAAAAATACTTAAAGAAGCTGGATTGGTGCTTGGTAAAATATCTTTTGAAAAGAATGAAGAATATATTCCGGAAACAGTAATAAAACAATCAATTATTCCTGGTAAAAATGTAGTTTATGGTGATACAATAAATGTGATTGTTTCCCAATAGGTAAGTTTATGGTAAAAATATTACCATCAATTTTATCAGCAGATTTTACAAATTTGCAAAAATCAATAAAAAATTTTGATAAGCTTAATATACATGCTTTTCATATTGATGTTATGGATGGACATTTTGTTCCCAATATTACATTTGGCCCATGGATTTGTGATACTATGAATAAAATAACTGACATATCTCTTGATGTACATTTGATGATTGATAATGCTATGGAATATATTGATAAATTTGCAAAAGATAATGTTGAAGCAATAACTGTTCATATAGAAGCGAATAAGCAACTTCATCGTATTTTACAAAATATTCGTAATTTAAGAAAGAAAGCTGGCGTTTCTTTAAATCCCGGTTCTTCTGTTTCATTATTAGAGGATGTTTTAGAAGAAATAGATATTATATTGATAATGACTGTAAATCCTGGCTTTGGAGGGCAGAAATTTTTGGATTTCAATTTAAGGAAAATAGAAAAATTAAGAGATTGGCAGAATAAATATAATTATCAATATGAGATTTATGTCGATGGTGGGATAAATGATAAAACAGCACAATTGTGTATAAGAGCTGGTGCTACAGGTCTTATTACAGGAAGTTATTTATTTAGTTTAGATAACCCACAAGAATTTATTGATAAATTTTCACATTAATGAAATAATTTTTTTATTTTTTGAAAACTTATAAATTTAAATTTTAAAATACACCTTATTTCAGAAATTGTGCTATAAAAATTAATTTCTTGTCTTGGTAATTCAAAATTTGGTACATTTGATACATTTGCATAATCAAGAAATCCAGTTACAGCAAACTTTATTCCGTATTTTTTGAAAATAGATTCTATATTTTTATTTGGTATGCCGTATGGATATGAGAAAGATTGGATTTTTATATTATATTTATCAAAAAAATTTAAAGATTTTTTAATTAAATATTCAAGCTCTTTTGTTGATTTAAGAGAAATATTTTCATGATAGTAATGGTGTAATCCAATTTCAATAAAATTGAATTTGGATAAATATAAAATGTCATCAAGATTTAACATAGGATATGGAAAGTAGTGTTTTTTGTCAATTAATTCACCGGGGCAAACAAACAATGTTGCTTTAAGTTTATATTTGATAAGTAATGGTAGAACAATAGTTTTAAAATCTTTATATCCATCATCAAATGTTAAAAAAATAGTATTATTGGTTGCAGAGTTGTAGTTTTTTATCAATTCTGTTTTTAATTTGTATTTGTGTATTAATTGAATTATTTTTTTAAATTTTTTTTCAGATAGATTTATAAGATTTTTATCTTGATCAGATTGGTTATTTTGTATTGCATGAAAAAGTAAAATTAAATTTTTATTTTTTGTAGGTTTTACAAACAAATTATAAAATATGGATAAATAAAATAATGCCAAATGTTTGGCAATAAAGTAAATGTTATACATCTTTAAATTTTTAATGTTTTGTAATAGGAAGTACAATTTTTACATATTTGAGGTGGAGTATGACTTTTTAGTTGTTTTCTGAAGTTTTGGTAGTCCTCTGAATTTAATATGTTATTAATATTTTGCTCGAATATATTTCCAAAATTTATTATATTAGGATCAGCACCATGCATACAGCAAGGTGTTATGTACCCATCGACTGTTATATAGAGTGATTTCCATGGCCATTTACATCCTCTGGATTTAGTTTTATCTGGTATATTTTCAAATATTAATCTAATATTTTTACTTCGAGCATATTGTGCTATTTTTTTTAATTTCTGGATAAAAGGTTCTTTTTGTAATGAATAATTAAAAAATTTATTTTTATAATCTTCTCTGCCCCAGAAATGAATAGTTTGAGTAAAAATTTTATTAATACCTAATGAGTGGGTTAAATCAATAATATTAGAAAAAGAATCTATATTATGTTTTCCTATAACGGTTGCAATTCCAGTTTCTACAACATTGTTATTTAGCTTAATAAAATTTTTTATATTATTTATAATTTGTTTCAGATTTGCACCAATTCTAAGTGTTTCAAAAGATTGTGGGTCAGCTGAATCTATAGAAAAATATATCCAGGATAACCCAGCATCTATTAATCTTTTTGAGATTTTTTCATCTAATAGCATGGTATTTGTTGCAAAACCAACCTTAATATTTTGTTGATTTAAAAATGCTATTATATCAATTAAATCTGGATTCATTAGAGGTTCACCAAGGCCAACTAAATTTATTTTTTTGACGTAAGGAAACTGGGAAATAATATATTTAAATTTTTCAAATGATATATATGTTTTGTTTTTTAAATCAACATTATGGCAAAACTTACATTTTAAATTGCAGAAAGTAGTAGGTTCTATTTGTAAGAATATTGGCGAAAAGGAGATTATAGTGGGTTCTAAGTAATAATCTTTTATATTTTTAAATAAATTAATTTTAGATTTTAAGCTGGATTTAGCTAAAATATCATAAAATATTGATATTTTCGAATTTTTGTTAAAAAATTGCATAAATAAAAGGAGCTATTGCGGAGCCTTCTGTGAATATAATTAAAATTGCTATAAGTAGCAAAACAATAATTATAGGAGTTATCCACCATATTTTTTTATATTTTATGAATTCCCAGAATTCTTTTATTATAGAAAACTTACTCATAATATTCCCCTTTTTTTTCGTATTGTTCTAATTTTCTATATAAGGTTCTTAATCCGATTTTTAGTGTTTCAGCAGTTTTCTTTTTATTTCCTTTGAAGAAATATAATGTTTTTAAAATAATTTCTTTTTCAGCTTCTTCCATAGATGTTCCTATAGGTATGCTTATCTGATTTTCTATAACAGGTGTATAAAAATCATCAGATTTGATAGGGTAATATTTATTTTTCTTCGGCGTATTGGAGCTTTGAATTAATTCTTTTATTTCTTTCAACTCATTTTTTAATTCTTTTATAGCATTATATATTAATTCTCTTTCTATTTGATCAATAGGTTTATTTATATGAACAGGTAGTGTAGTATTTTCTTGCGATTTTATATCAATAAAAGTTGATTTCTTTTTTTGCATTAGATATGCTTTGATATCATGTCCTGTTATTAACTTTTGAGGTTGTAAAATTACGATGCTTTCGATAACGTTTCTTAATTCTCGGATATTTCCAGGCCAATCATAGTTCATAATTTCTGTATATGCATCTGCTGTGAAACCAGGAAAATTTAATTGATGAGTTTTGCAGAATTTTTTTATAAATGCATTAACAAGTAAAGGAATATCTTCTTTTCTTTCTCGCAAAGGAGGAAGCTCTATAGAAAAAACTTTTAATCTATAATAAAGGTCCTGTCTGAAAGTACCTTGTTCTATTGCTGATTCAAGATCTGCATTGGTAGCTGTTATGACTCTAACGTCTACTTTAATATTTTTGGTACCACCGACTCTCATGAATTCTCGTTCTTCAAGAACTCTTAGGAATTTGATTTGAGTTTGGATAGACATTTCTCCCACTTCATCGAGGAATAGAGTTCCTTTGTCTGCAAGTTCTATTTTCCCTTTAGTTTGGGTTGTAGCTCCGGTAAATGCTCCTTTTTCATAGCCAAAAAGTTCACTTTCCAGAAGAGATTCAGGGATGGCACCGCAATTTATTGCTATAAAAGGTTTGAATCTTCTCGGGCTTAAAAAATGTATTGCCTTTGCTAATACTTCTTTTCCTGTACCGCTTTCTCCATTTATGAAAACAGTAACATTCGTTTTTGCAACTTGCATTATTATGTTAATAATTTTTTGCATTTTTTCTGATCGCGCAATAAGGCCAACAGCTTCCATCACTTCAACTTTTTGTTGTAACTCAGCAATTTTTAAATTATAATCTTCTTTATCTAAAGGGTATACTATAATACTGTTTATATAAAAATTAGTGAGTTTTCTTATTGACTGAAGCTTATCATTGGTAGTAATTACTATAATTCCAATATTTGGAAATTCTCTTATCATTAATTTGATAGCAGGTAAACATTCTGCTTCATATCTCCAATCAATAATAACTATTCCATATTTTAATGTTTTTATTAATCCTATTGCTTCTTCTTTTGTTGAAACATAAGTGTAATTATTGGATTTATTATTATCAATTTTTTTTATAACTTCATATATTAATTTATCTTTAGATATTACAATTATATTATAGATTAAATCAATCATTTTTTATATTTTCTAATAAAAGTTCAATAATTTTATCTACAGTTACTCCTTCTGCTTCTGCTGTAAAATTTAGGATTAATCTGTGTCTTAGTACTATATGGGCAATATCTTTTACATCTTCAATAGATGGTGCAAGTCTTCCTTCCATTAAAGCTTTTGTTTTTGCTGCTAATATTAGAAATTGAGAAGCTCTTGGACCTGCCCCCCAAACAATGTATTTTTTTACAAAATCATAAGGATTATCATTAATAGGCCTTGTCATTCTTGTTAATTTCACGGCATAGTCAATAATAAAATCAGCAACAGGCATTTGTTGAATTTGTTTTTGTATATCAATTAATATTTCCGCATTTAATACTGGTGTTAATTCTGCATGTTGTATTTGATAAGCTTTTTTAACAATTTCTTTTTCTTCATTAAGAGAAGGATAATCGACTACTAAATTAACCATAAATCTATCGAGCTGCGCTTCTGGTAATGGATATGTCCCTTCCTGTTCGATTGGATTTTGAGTCGCTAATACGAAAAAAGGTTGAGGCAATTGATAATTTTCTCCGCCAAAACTAACCTGCTTTTCTTGCATTGCTTCTAATAATGCAGATTGAGTTTTAGGAGGAGTTCTGTTAATTTCATCTGCTAAAATAATATTTGCAAATACAGGACCTTTAACAAATTTAAAAAATTTTTCACCTGTTGTTTTATTTTCTTCTAATATTTCAGAACCTGTTATATCAGAAGGCATTAAATCAGGTGTAAATTGTATTCTATTAAAATCTAAATTAAGCACTTTTGCTAATGAGCTAATCATTAATGATTTTGCAAGGCCGGGTACTCCAACCAGAAGGCAATGTCCACCTGAAAAAATTGAAATTAAAAGTCCGTTAATAATCTCTTCTTGACCTATTATTACCTCACTAATGGATTTTTTTATCTCGCTTGTATAATTCCCTACTTCTTGTAGCAGTTTTTCATTTAACATTATCTCTCCTTTTGATTGTTTTTTTTAATATAATAAAAATCGATATAAAGTCAAGATTGATTATAATGATTTGATTGATACAAAGCTTTTTACTTCTTTTCTTGCTTCAAGATAGACTAATTTATTAGAAATTTTCCCATTGACAAGGTTAAAAAAAATATTGAAAATTCCAAAATTATTCTTTTTTAGTGAATAAATAGCATTGTCCAATAAATAAGGCGGTATTACAAGGTATAAATATCCTTTAGGTTTCATTATTTTATTTATTTTTAGTAGAAAAATATCTATATCAAAATATCCATCAGCAAAATAAGCATTTTTTTTGGAGTCATTTTTACTATGGATAGATTTTTTACTATGATGAAAAGGAGGATTGCTAATTACTAAGTCAAATATAGATTTTTTGAATATTTTATCTATATAAAAAAAATCTGCGTTTAATATGATGTGCTTATTCTTTAATTCATTAACTTCAATATTTTTTTTTATAATATAAAAATAACGTCTATTTTTATCCAGATAAAACATGTTATCAATTTTATAAAAAAAAGAAGCACACAGTCCTATTTGACCTTGCCCACATCCAATATCTATTGCATTAATAAAATGTTTATTTTTGATAATTTTACATAAATTATAGGAAGCAGTATTAAGAAGAATATAGTTTTTATCTTGAATCAGTCTGAATTTTCCATCACAAAGAAATTCAACTAAGAATCCATCATTCCCATTCGATTGTGGCAGGTGGTTTGCTGCTAATGTCATAAACTACTCTATTTACACCTTTCACATTGTTAATAATTTTTCGTGCTATGTCTTTTAAAAATTTTAGTTCAAATTCATAGATGTCTGCAGTCATAAAATCTGTAGTAACAACAGCTCTTAAAGCTGTTACATATTGATATGTTCGCTGGTCTCCCATAACTCCCACTGATTTTATGGGTAATAAAACAGCCAATGCTTGTGAAATTTTGTTATATAGATTGTTTTTTATTAATTCATTAATAAATATTTCATCGACTTCACGTAGTATTTCTAATTTTTCTTTTGAAATTTCTCCTAATATTCTTACAGCTAATCCAGGTCCGGGGAATGGATGTCTATTTATTATTTTTTCTGATATACCTAATTGTTTTCCTACTTCTCTTACCTCATCTTTAAATAGCTCTCTAAAAGGTTCTATTATTTTTAAATTCATTTTTTCAGGTAACCCTCCTACGTTATGATGAGTTTTTATTGTTGCAGAGGGACCTTTGTGAGATGAACTTTCAATAACATCAGGATATAGTGTCCCCTGAACTAAAAATTCTGCTCCAGGAGCTCTTTCTTTTAATCCTTCTTCAAAAACCTCGATAAAGGTATGTCCTATTATTTTTCTTTTTTCTTCTGGATCTGAAATTCCTTTTAGTTTAGATAAAAATTTTTCTGAAGCATCTATATATTCTATTTTGATATTCGGGTTAAGAGTTTTAAAATTTTCTTTAACTTTTTGCATTTCATTTTTTCTAAGCAAACCATTATCTATAAAAAAGCATGTTAAGTTATTTCCAATAGCTTTATGCATTAATACACTTGCAACTGTTGAATCCACACCACCACTTAACCCTAATATAACTTTTTTATTCTGCACTATATCCTGGATTTCTTTTATTTTTTCTTTTATAAAATCTTCCATTTTCCAATCGCCACTACAGCCACAAATATTATATAGGAAATTTTTTATAATAGTTTTTCCATATTCAGTATGTTTAACTTCAGGGTGAAATTGTATTCCATAAATTTTATCTTTTACATTTTCAAATGCCGCTATTATATTATTTTCTGAATAAGCAGTTACATTAAAATTTGGAGGACTTTCTTCTATTATATCAGAATGGCTCATCCAAACATTTTGTTTTAGAGGTGTATCCTCAAATAATATAGATTTTTCTTTTATAATTATTTGAGCTGATCCGTATTCCCTCGTTACCCCTTCTGTTATTTCCCCATCAAATTTTTTTGTTATATATTGCATGCCATAGCAAATACCTAAAATTGGAAGATTTGTTTTCCAGAGCCAATCCCCAGGCTCAAGGGCATCTTTTTCATAAACTGAGGAGGGACCACCAGAAAGCACAATTCCTTTTATATTATCTAATTTTTCAGGGATATAATCAAAATTATGTATTTCGCAGTATACATTATTTTCACGTATTTTTCTTGCAATTAATCTAGTATATTGAGAACCAAAATCTAAAATTAAAATTTTTTCATGCATAGTATATCTCCTGTTTTTGGTATATTAATAATTATTTTTTAAAGTGTCAATTATTTTATTAGTTCTTTACTCTTAAAAGATAAATATTAGATCTTTAATTTAAAAATTTATTTAATAGTTTTTTTAGATAGTATATAATTAATTATGGTGTCACCCTCTTGAAGGAAAAGATGTTATTGTGTAGATTCTCTTTAAAAATTAATTCAAGGAGGTGAACCAATGAACAAATTAATTATTGATTAATGAACAAGTGAATTCAAAAGA
>CAYLKS010000035.1:0-33491 GCA_964384205.1 uncultured bacterium
TGAAAATAATAGTGTGATATTTTCTATCTGATGGGGTAATTTTAGCTTTTTTTATTGCTTGACAAAAAAATATTTATTTATTATTTTCTGATAAACATTATTTAGTATTGGGAATTTAGTATTTATGCTTAAACGTTTATTCGTAAAAAATTTTACTATTATAGATGAGATAGAAGTTTTATTTTTTGATAAATTTAATGTAATTACAGGAGAAACAGGAGCAGGTAAATCTATTTTAATAAATGCCATTAATCTTATTCTGGGGGCAAAGGCAGAGACTGCTTTGATTAAAAAAGGTAAAGAATTTGCATTAATAGAGGCAGACTTTGTAATAAATTCCCACGAGATATTGGATTTATTAAAAGATGAAGAAGTGATTATTGATGGTAATGAGATTACTATAACACGTCAGATTAATAGAACAAGCAAAAATAGAATTTTTTTAAATGAGCAACCAATTTCAATAGGTTTTCTCAAAAAATTAGGAGATTTATTAATTGATATACATGGCCAACATGAGCATCAAAGTTTATTGAATGAAAGAATGCATATAGTTTTTTTTGATAACTTAGGTGATTATAAAGAATTACTTGATGAATTTAACCAAAATTATTTGGCTTATATTAAATTACGGGAAGAGTATCTAAATTTGAAGCTAGATGGTGAATATAAAGAAAAAAGAATCAGAGAATTAAAAGAACAGCTTAAGGAGTTGAATGAATTTAACCCGGTTATTGATGAAGATAAAGAAATATTGAATGAAATTAAAATATTATCTAATACTGAGCAATTGCAGGAAATATCGAATAATGTCTATGAGACTTTATATGCTTCGGATAATGCTATTATAAATGTAGTTAAGTTG
This sequence comes from uncultured bacterium, assembly GCA_964384205.1. Classification (GTDB taxonomy): domain Bacteria; phylum JAGOEH01; class JAGOEH01; order JAGOEH01; family CAYLKS01; genus CAYLKS01. Next base: position 866 of record CAYLKS010000035.1, read on the forward strand.
TTGCAGAGGGATATAGAAAAAATTTCAGATATAGATAATAATCTAAAGAATGTTTTAGAATATTTTGAAAATATAATTGTTAATTTAGAAGAATTAGGTGTTTTTTTTCTTGATTATAAGGAAAAAATAAATTTTGACCCTGATAGATTACAACAATTGGAAAAACGGTTAACAGATATAGAAAATATATGTTTTAAATATAAAATGAAATTGAATGAATTAATTGATTATAAAGATAATATTGAGAGCGAATTACAGGAATTGGAGTCTTCTAATCAAAGTTTAGAGGAATATCAAAAACACCTGAAAGCAAAAGAGGTTTTTTTATTAGAATTATCTAATAAGTTGAGTGAGAAAAGAAGGATTTTTGAAAAAAGTTTTTCAAAAGAGATTGAAAATAAATTGAATAATCTTGGGATGGAAAGGGCAAGATTTTATGTAAAGTTTGATATGCCTGATAGATATATTAAATTTTTATTTAATGATGGTATAATATCAAATACTGGGCAGGAGACAGCTATTTTTATGATAAAAACTAATCCGGGAACTGATTTTATGCCATTAGCTAAGATAGCTTCTGGAGGTGAATTATCAAGAGTTATGCTTGCTTTAAAGAGTGTTATGGTAAATGTTTCTTCGATTGATACATTGATTTTTGATGAAATTGATACTGGTATAAGCGGTAGAATTGCATCTATTGTTGGTAAGGAAATGAAAGAAATTTCAAGATATAAACAGATTATATGTATTACACATTTACATCAGATAGCTTCTTTTGCAGATTTTCATTATAAAGTTGAAAAAAAGATTGATAATAATATTACTACGACAACAATATATCAGCTTGATGAAAAACAAAGAGTAGGAGAAATTGCATCAATGATGGGTGGTGATAAAAATAATAAAGATTTTTTGGCTACGGCAGAAAGATTGATAAAAGATGCTCAATAAAAAATTAACTTTAGCTTCATGGATTTCCATTAGTAGAGTAGTTGTTTTTTTTATTTTTGTTATTGTTGATTATTATAATGTTAGTAAGATTTTGTGTTTTAGTTTATTAGTTTATATAATTTTTTCGGATTGGTTAGATGGCTTTGTTGCAAGAAAGTTTAAACAGGTTAGTGAATTAGGAAAGATTTTAGATCCTATTGCAGATAAAATTGTTTTTAGTTTTGGGGCATTGTATTTTTATTTGAAATATAATTTTCCTATATGGATTTTTTTGATACTTTTTATTAGAGATATTTTGATATTGATATTTGGATATTATTTCAAAGAAAAATTTAAAGATGTGCCTGTATCAAATATTTGGGGAAAACTATCCACCACTTTTTTAAGTCTGGCTTTTTTTGTATTTTATTTTGGGTATTCACAATATATTTTTCTTTTAGGGATTGGTTTGTTTTTTTTATTTTTCAGTAGTTTTATTTATTTAAGAGAAGTTATTTCCAAAATTGATAACACAATTGTTAAGTATGTGAATTTGTTTGGTATTATGTTTACATTGTTATTTGTATTTTTTATAGTAGATTTTTTTATTTTTAAACTAAATAAATATATATTATTGTTGCCTGTGATTTTTCTGTTTTTGATTTTTACAATTTATTTGTTATTTCAAATTGCTTTTTTAAGAAAACGCTATTTAGAATTAAATTCTAATGATATGAAAAATTCTTTAATTATAGATTTAAATAAAGTATCATTTCATAATATCGCTAATATGTTAACTTCTTTTTCTTTAAAATTTAATATGTTGGAAAAAAAAATAAAGTTATGTAAGGAAATAAAAGTAATAAAATATATTAGTGATAAAATTAATCAAGTAACAGAAATTGATTCTAATACAAAGAAAGAAATTATTTCATTAGTAGATAAGACATATGTAGTTTTAGATGAAATATATAATAAAATTGAGCATGATTTAGTATTTTTAAATAAAAAATTTTCTCAAATAAATAACCAATTATTGCAATATCAGTATGTTGATAATAATATCAAACGAGGTGTAAAAAGAAAGATTCCAGTTATAGTAAAGGATGTTTTAAAAATTTTTGAAAATTCTTTTCAAAAGAGAGATATAAAAATAAAAGTTAAATATATTATTGATGAGTATTTCGAATTGGAGTATTATAATTTATATTGTTTAGTATTTAATTTATTTGATTTTTTGAAGAGTTTTTTTGATGATATAGGTATTATAGATGAAGTAAAGGAATTAGAGCTTGATATTAACATAAATCGGCAAGATAGGGTAATTATATTTAATATAGGTTATGAATTTGATGATCGATATTATGATATTATTCATAATAGAGTAAATAAAGCAAATGATTTTGAATATTTTGTTAAGTTTCAAAATGTTACTAAAAAAATTGATGGAACATTTACCTTTTTAGAGAACTTTAATAATTTAAGAATTATTATGAAAATACCTTATAAAACAGGATAAAAAAGGAGAGAGAAATGAAGATAATTATGAAATGGTTTTTATTGTTTGTATTTATTGTGAGTTTAGCTTGTTCTGGAAAAAGTAATGAAGAAAAGCTATTAATAATGCAAGTTGATAGTTTGAAATATTATTCAGATGAATTTTGGGCTGATTATAGACGGTCACCGGATTTTAGATCTGCAAAGTGGGATCAGCTGGAGTATATAAAAGAGTATTTGAAAAATAGTAAAGAAAAAACTTTATTAATGTTAAGTGATGCAATTAATAGAAAAGTGGATACATTAGATGAAGTAAAGATTGAAATTGAAAGACTTAAAAGAAATTTAATGATTAATAAATATGGACCTTTATATAAAAAATTAGTTTTAGATAATCTCGATGTGAGTGATAAAGAAGCACGAGATTTATATAAAAAACTAAAATATAAGTATAGATTGAAACATATTTTGGTAAAAGAAAAAAAATTAGCGGATAGTATTTATACTTTATTGAAAAATGGAGCAGATTTTGATCAGATGGTAAAGAAATATTCAGGAGATTATGCTTCTGTAAAAAATAATGGTGATATGGGATTCTTTTCATGGGATAATACGAGTTTGCCAGTATTTTTCAAAGAAATTGTATTTTCGTTAAAAAAAGGTGAGTTTTCTCAACCAATAGAGATGCCTTATGGATATCATATTGTAAAAATGGAAGATATAGTGCCTTATAAAGGATTGAAATCATTTAAAGAAGAAAAAAAGAGGCTGATTAATGTAATAAAGGGAATTAAGATTAATGAAAGAATAAAATCTTATATGGAAAGATTGAAAAAAGAAGCGAATATTGTTTTTAATGATTCATTGATTAATAAAATAGAAAAAAGAATTAAGAAAGATTCTGTAAAGAAAATCAATTTTAATGATTCTACTATGTTTACTAAAGAAGAATTGAATACATTTTTTGTAAGTTATAAATATGGTAAATTTACATTGGGCGAATTTCTGGAATATATGAAGAAATATCATAAAAATTATTTAGATAGATTATTTAATTTTGAGCAGTTAAAAGAGAGACTGCAAAATGATGTTTTGATGCAGGAAATGATGTATAAAGATGCGGTAAAACAGGGACTTGATGCAGATAAAACTTTTATAGAGCAATTTGAAAAACGTAAAAATAATATGTTAGTACGTTATATAAAAAAGATAGAAATTATTGATAAAATTAATATTACAGATTCTTTGAGAAAAGATTTTTATCAAAAGAATAAACATACTATTTTTTATATAAAACCACAAGTTTCTTTTAGAGCAATAGTTTGCTCCACAGAAACTGATATTAGAATTGCTTATAAGAGATTGTTAAAAAAAGAGGCTTTTACTGAAGTTGCAAGAAAATTATCTATCGATAAAAAAACAGCTTCGCGCGGAGGTTTCTGGGGAACATTGAATATTAAAGAATTGCGTAAACCATTAGATAAAGAATTTTATAAAAATTTAAAAAATCTTAAAAAGAATCAGTATTCTAAATTTTTTAAATTTAATAATAGGTATTATATAGTTCAGAAGGTAAATGAGGTTAAAGAAGGGATTATGCCTTATAAAAAAGCTTTGCCTCAAATTAATAGGGAATTAAAGAAGATTTTTTATGAAAAATATGAAGCAGAATATTTGAAAAAATTAAGAAAAAAATATCCGGTTCAATATTTTGATGAAAATATTAAAAAAGTTGTAGAAGAAAAGAAAGCACAACTAAATAAAAATAAGAAGAAAAAATAAAGGATGGAAGAATTAAATATGAAAAGATTTATAGTACAGAGTGCAGTTGTAGTTATATTTTTTGCTTTAAATATGTTTGCTGAAGTAGCAGATAGAATAGTAGCGGTTGTTGGTAATGATATAATTTTATATTCGGAAGTGGAAGAAATGGTGCAATCTTATTTGATTAACCAAAAGTCTAAACCAACACAAGAACAATTAAAACAATTACGTAAGCAGGTATTGGAGCAACTTATAAATAATAAAATATTATTTTATCAAGCGGAAAAAGACAGTATAGATATCACAAGGGAGCAGATTGAGCAGGCTGTTGATAGTAGAATAGATGAACTTATTAAATATTTTGGTTCTGAGTCTCAGCTTAAGCAATCACTTCAGGCAGAAGGTATGACATTACGGGATTTAAGGAAAAAATATTTTGATGAAGCCAAAGCTATGCTTATTACACAAAAAATTATGATGGAGAAAACAAAAAATATTACGGTTTCAGCTTTGGAAGTTAAAAAATTTTATGAACAATATAAGGATAGTTTACCTGAACAGCCTGCCTCTTTTAAGTTAGCTTATTTGTATTTAAAAGCTGAGGATAAATTTCCAGATTATGTGAAAAGATATTCGCAACATACTGCAACTGTTGATAATGGTGGTGATCTGGGCTGGGTTAATAAATCTGATATATTGCCGGCTATTGCTGAAGTTCTTGATACATTGTCTTTATTTGAAATATCTATGCCGGTTGTTACTCCTTTAGGTTTTCATTTAATCCAGGTTACAGATATTGATACTATAAAAAAACTTTATAAAATAAGACATATTTTAATGAAATATAATTCTGACGATTCCAGTGGTGTTTATCAAAAGTTATTGTTGGTGAGAAATGAGCTGGTTATTAATGCTAATGTTTTAAAAGAAAAATATCATTTGATAGATAGTCTTAGAAATGCTATTATAGTTGGGAAGGATTCTTTTGAGACAGTGGTGAGAGAATATTCTGAAGATCCTGTAACAAAAGAGAAAGGTGGTAATGCTGGTTGGAGAAATGTTTCAGATTTTAAAATGTTGTTCCCGGATAAATTTGATATAATCAAGAATTTGAAACCGGGCGATGTGTCTCCTATTTTGCGTTCTCATGAAGGTTTTTATGTTTTAAAAATTCTTGATTTTCAGGAGAAAAGAAAATTGACCCTTGAAAATGATTGGACTATAATTGAAAAATATGCACTTGAAGATAAAAAAAGAGCAGTATTTGATAGATGGTTAAAGCGAATTTCTAAGCATTATTATATAGAAATCAAAGATGCGTATTGATGTTTTTTTAAAAAAAGTTTTAATTTTTAAACAAAGAACGTTAGCTCAAAAGGCTATAAAAAATAATCTTGTTAGAATAAATTATTCCCCTGCTAAATCTTCAAAAGAAGTGAAAGCAGGGGATATCATAGAAATTGATTTACCGAAAAAGTATTTATTAATTGAAGTGATAGAAATTCCCTCTGGAAATGTTCCTAAAAAAGATGTTTTGAAATATTATAAAATTTTAAAAGAAGAAATAAAAAATAACGATTTTTTGTTTTAGATGATAACTAAATATAAATCTTTTTTTGTTAAAAATAAATTTGATTTAAATAAAGTGAATAATATATTTTCAAATATCTTATATCCTGAGAAGGTAATAATAAAATTTATCGATTTCTGGAATAATCTTATTGAAAAAAGATTAGATCTGGTGGAAACTGTCAGAGAGCGATTTATTAATGATGAGAATTTTGCTTTGCTTTTGGTTTCTTTTTTGTTGCATTCTGATTTTTATGCTATAATTTTAAAAAATTACCCTCATTTAATAGAAAATTTTTTCGATTATGATAAAAGTGAGTCTTATATATCTAATTTGTATTTGAATTTAAAAGAAAAGTTTTTAAATTTTAAAAACACGGCAGATGAGATCTTATATGATATAAAATTTTTTAAGATAAATTCTTTTATAAGAATAATTCTTAATGATATTTCTAATAGATTGCCTTTAATAGAAATTGTAAAAATGATTAGTCTGGTAGCAGATTATTCTCTTGAATTAATGTTTTTTTATGCCTATAAAAAATTAGTAGAGGCTACAGATAACCGCTTTGATTTTAATTATATACGTGATAATATAGCTGTTGTTTCATTGGGGAAATTAGGAGGAATGGAATTAAATTATAGTTCAGATGTTGATATTATTTATATATGTAAAGATAATATTGATTATGATAATTTATCCGTACTTGAAAAATTTTGTCAGTATCATATTCAGGGAATGGAAAAGAAAGATTCTTTGCCTGCTATTTTTAGAGTGGATTTAAGATTGAGACCAAATGGAGAACAGGGAGCTTTATTAAATAAAGTATCATCTTATATTAATTATTATTATAAATATGGGCAGTTATGGGAAAAGCAAGCTTTAATAAAGGCAAGGTATTCAGCAGGTAATGAGGAGCTTGCAAAATTATTTTTAGATAAAATTTCCAATTTATCATATGAGCCAAAGCAAGATATTATTTTTATTGAAAAAATCATTGATATTAAAAATAAAATTGAAAAGAATATTGAGAATAAAGTTCTACAAAATTTTAATATTAAGCTTTCTTCCGGAGGAATTAGAGATATTGAATTTATTGTACAATCAAAACAGATTCAGTACGGCTATGAGATCCCATCGTTAAGGGTTCAAAATACTATAAAAGCCTTAAAATTATTAGGAGAAAAGAAAATAATAAATACAGATTTTGTGAATATTTTACTTAAAAATTATTCAATATTGAGGTTAATAGAACATAGATTACAAATATATAATGAATCGCATACTTATGATATAAATTTTCAAGATGAAATTATTCCTATTATAGCCAAAGATTTAAATCTTTTTAGTACAGATTTGAATAAAATTCGTAGTGAATTTATGAATTTTCTTTTTAGAATAACAGAACAAAATAGAATGATTTTTTTGAAATTGTTAGTCCAGACATTGGATTTTTTCAAGAAAAAAATTAATATTTATAAAGCTATAGGGAAGGGGTATCAAGAAATTTTAGAAAAGCATTTTTCTAAACTTGAGATAGGTTATTTTAATTTTTTTTCTGAAGAGGATATTATAAAACATGTGAAAATGGTTAGCAAAATTCACTCGGATAATAAAGTTGAAGTTGATTGCCATAGAGATGATAAATTCTATATTGTAGATATTGTAGCATTTGATTTTATTGGAGAATTGTCTATTGTATGTGGGCTCATATCTTCATATAATTTTCATATAGGCTCTGCTGTTACATTTTCTTATAAATGGTGGGGAGAAGAAAAGAAGCATTTAAAACCGGAATTGATGGTTGGGCAGTTTAAATTATTTTCCAAAGAAGAGATTTCATTTCCTGTAGCGAGATTTGAGAAAGATTTAAATTATTTTTTTGAACAGTTTTTTAGAGAATCTGATTATAAGTTTGATAATACTTTTTTTCAGGAAATTTTTAATTTATCCAGCAATACAGAACATAAGATGATGCCTATGGATATTGTTGTTGATAATGATTCAGATGAACATTATACAATTTTAAAGATTTCTTCTTATGATGATTTTGCTTTTTTATTTCAGTTGACGCGAATTTTATCTTTACGTAAAATTTTTATTGGAAAAGTTGAAATTTCTACAGATGGATCTTATATAAATGACATTTTTTATCTTACTGATCATAGAGGAAATAAGATTGTAGATATTGGCAAAATAGAGGATTTAAAAATTATTTTAACTTTGCTTAAACAATTTTCCCAGTTTTTAGTATTTTCTCCTGATTATAGAATGGCTCTGGAAAATTTTAATTTTTTGATTGATAAAATATTAAAAGAAAAGGGGAATGATAAGTTACCAATTCTTGGCAATCAAAAAATAATGACTGATTTAGCAAGGATTTTTGGCACTTCTTATATGACATGGGAATATTTTTTAAAATTACATTTCGAGCATCTTATCCCATTATTTGACAATTTAGATTTTTTGGATATAAAAAAACGTAAGAATGATTTAATAAAACAATTAAAAAATCGAATACCTCCTGAAAAAAAATATGATTTTGATTATATAAAAAAGCAAATAAATAAATTTAAAGATGAAGAATTATTAAGGATAGATTTGCGATATATTTTAAATAAAATAGGCTCTTTTAGAGAATTTTCACGGGAATTATCAGAACTTGCTCATGTTATACTTCAGGTGGTAGTTGAATATATTGATAATATTTTAGAAAAAAAATATGGGGTTTTAGTAAACTCGATTGGAGAGAAGGTTCCAGCTGTTATTTTAGGTTTAGGAAAACTCGGTGGAAGGGAACTTGGTTATGCTTCTGATATTGAAATTCAGTTTATATACCAGAGTGACGGTTTTACAGAAGGTGATACTAAAATCAATGCGGCTGAATATTTTAATAAATTTATGGAAATGCTTTTGTCTATGATAGAAGCCAGGAAAGATGGAATTTTTGAGTTGGACTTGAGATTAAGACCCTATGGAGAAGATGGGTCAATTTCCATTTCACTGAATTCTTTTAAACTATATTACTCTTTAAGTGGTAACGCGGATCTTTGGGAAAGACAGGCTTTGATAAAAAGTCGGGTTATATGTGGTATAGGAGATTATAGCAATTTAGAGAAGGAATTAACTTTTTATATTAATTCTTATGTTTATAATGAAAAAATTATTCCATTTTCATATATACAAACATTTCGTAAAAAACAGATTGATAATTTGAAAGATAAGCAAAGATTTAATGTAAAATTTGGAAGAGGTGGACTAATTGATATAGAATATATAGTTCAATTCCTCCAGATTAAATACGGACATGATTATAGAGAAATTAGAGATACCAATACTTTATATGCAATTGAAAAATTATACCTTAACCAGTTTATAGATAAGGAGCAGTATTATATTTTAAAAGAAGGGTATTCTTTTTATAGAAATATTATTAATGCTTTGAGGATTGTTAAAGGAAAATCTAAAGCAGTTTATTTACCAGATTATTCTACAACTGATTTTAAAATTTTATCGAGGAGAATGTATTTGTTAAAATGTCTGAATAATGATAAATCAGATTATTTGAAGGATAAAGTAGAATTTTTTAGAAAACAAGTTACTAAATTGGTGGATGATTTTTTAAAGGATGAAAATTAGTGTTGTTATTTTGACTTTTAATAGTCAAGATTTTATCGAAAAATGTCTAAATTCTGTTTTGGAACAGAGTTTAAGCCCAGATGAAATTATTATTGTAGATAATAATTCAAAAGATAATACTATTAATATAATAAAGGAGAAATTTTATAATAATAAAATAATTTTTTTACCTCAGTCATTTAATACCGGCTTTGCTAAAGGAATGAATATAGGTATTAGAGCTTCCACTGGGGATTATGTTTTGTGCTTAAATGCAGATACATACTTAGATAGAGATTTTCTAAAATATTCCATTAAATATTTTATAAAATATAATAATGTAGGTTCGATTACTGGCAAAATTTTGAGAATGGATGATAACAAGAAAATAGATACTGTAGGGAATTTTTTAAATTTACGATTTACTTTGAAAAATAGTAAAAATACAGAGAAAAAGGAGTTTATTTTTGGCCCTAATGGCTGTGCTCCAATTTTTTCCCGGAGATTTTTAGATGAGATTTGCATTAATAATCAATATTTTGATGAACAATATTTTGCATTTATGGAAGATACAGATATAAATTGGAGAGGACAGATTTTTGGATATAGTTCATTGTTTGTTCCAGACGCAATAGTTTATCATAAAAGATCTGCTTCTTTTGATGGCAAGGTATCATTTTTTGAAAAACCTTTGGAAATTCAGTATATGGTTTTGAAAAATAGATATAGAACTTTGATTAAAAATTTAGATTTTTTATCATTTTTTGTAATATCTCCTCTATTTATTATTGAAGAATTTTTTGTTTGGAGCTTTCTTTTATTAAAATCAGTAAAGTATGTTAAATTTTTAGTTAATATAATTGACGAATTTATAAAAGAAAAAGATTATCTTAAATTATGGAAAAAAGAGATATATTCAAAAAAGAAGAGGTCGTTTTTTTATATTTTAAAATTTTTAAGAATATAGGTTATTATGGAAAAGTTTTTGATTATATATATGATCGATATGCTTTTAGTTATGTAATAATGTTTTACAGGTAGAATAAGATCGTTATATTTTATTTTTGTCTGTTTTTTATTTTTTCTTATTTATTTTATGGAAAATTTATTTAAACGTTTTAAAAAAAAGCTTGACAAAGAAGATATATTTTTTTATTTTAATTTAACCGATTAAATAAAGGAGATAATTATGAAAAAATTTTTAATTTTATTGTTATTATTTATTGAGATTGTTTCTTTTTGTAGTAAGGAAAGTGAAAACAATATTAAACAGCAAACTAAGAAGGTTATTTATGCAGGAGCACGAGCTTCAAATTATGGAATATATCCTTTCCCTGCGCCATCAAGATGGGTGGATATGGTTGATGCAATTGCTGGCAATTTTGAAGGAAGTATTCCCACAGTTATTTGGATTGTTGGAGTAATGTATGGAGATAAAGATTGTTATTTGTTTTTCCCAAGACCTCAGGATGGCAAAAATTATGAACATATAAGATTTCATGATTTTGATTATTATGAGAAATATTTGTCTTATTTTGATGAACATAATGTTAAAGTATTTTTACAGGTTGAACCTGCTAATGCAGAAGTAACGGATTTGATAGAATTGGTATTAAATCGATATAAAAAACATAAATGTGTTATTGGATTTGGTGTTGATGTAGAATGGTATAGAGAAGCTGATGCACCGGATTGGGGAGTGAAGGTCTCTGATAGTCTTGCTAAGGCATGGGAGAATAAAGTTAAAGAAATAAATTTTGATTATAAGTTATTTTTAAAACATTGGGATTATAGATGGATGCCGCCGAATTATAGAGGAGAAATTATTTTTGTTGATGATAGCCAGATTTTTCCTGATTTTGATTCTATGTTTCATGAATTTATAGATTATTGGTCTAAAAGATTTTATCCAAATCAGGTGTGTTTTCAGGTTGGTTATCCGAGTGATTATAAATGGTGGAAGAATATGGATAATCCTGTAAAAGAGATTGGCCAAAAGTTGATTGATAGTACAGAGCAAAGCTGTGGGATTTTTTGGGTTGATTTTACATTATATAAGCTTTTTCCGTATAAAAGATAATATTTATTTTTTTTTTATATAAAATCCAGTTAAGGATAATATAATCCCAATTAATCCTATAAAAAGGCATATAGTGAAAAGTAAAAAGCATATATTTTTTAATTGAGGTATAAAAGCCAACCCTAATAAAAAAACTTCTATTATTAAAAGGAAAAAGGATATTTTATTATGAAAGGCAATAAAATCATTTTGTGGTGCCAGAAATGGGATAAATGCTACAAAGGGGATATACCCCAATGCAGCAATTATTTTATCCTTAAAGGAAATAATCATTTACTTAAATTTAGTTCATAATAGGATAACTTAACAATATCTAATTTAGGATAATCTTCAAAAGTGTCAATGATTTTTTTGTAATTATCAAGTGCTTCTTTAATCTTTCCAGCTTTTGAATAGGAATCAGCAGCTTTTTCGATTAAGAAAGGTTCTCCATATGTATTTTTTAGAGCTTTAGCACCTTCTAAATATGCTTTTGCAGCGTCTAAATATTTTCCTTGCTGAGCAAAGCAATTGCCAATACCATCATAAGCGCCATACTTATAGATAATTACATCATTATAGTCTTTGATGTATTGTTGATAGTAGTTTAAGGCTTTACCATATTCACCTTTATTGTAGTAACAATTTCCAACAATTATATTGCAATATCCGGCCTGTTTTGTACCATTATATTTTCTCAACATTTCTTCACCTAAAGCAATTGTTTGGTCGAGATTGTTTTGATAGTACATTACTTCAACTTGACCTAATGCTTCAATAGCTTTTGCTTCTCTGGTTTGTTTTTGATGTCTGATGAATAGAAAACCTACAATTAGAATTAGTAAAATGGTGCCGACAGTATTAATAGTTTTTTTATTCTGTTCATATTTCTCTTTAAAAGAAGCTATGGACTCGATAAATTCATCTTCTTTTAAGTTTTTTTTAGTGATTCGTTTTTTAGCCACATTTCCTCCTTTTCAAATGTTAGCACAATTTTTTTAATTCGTTTAGAATTTCTAAAGCTTGTATAGGTGTTGTTGTATTTATGTCTATTTGTTTTATTTTGTCTATAATTTCTTCTGTAGGTGTTTTGAATAATGTTAATTGTTGTACTTTTGAATTATATTGTTTGGTTTTTTTATTAATTGAAATATTTTCTTCTTCTTCTAATTGATGAAGAATTTCCTTTGCTCTATCCAATAATTTTTTTGGCATACCAGCAAGAGCAGCCACTTCTATACCATAACTTTGATCTGCTGTTCCAGGTTCTACTTTTCTTAAAAAAACAATATCATCGCCTACTTTTTTAACAAGAATATTATAATTACAAACACCTTCTAAAAGCAATTCAAGTTCTGTTAACTCATGGTAATGTGTGGCAAAGAGCGTTCTTGTTTTGATTTGTTTATTATTATGCAAGTATTCCACAAGAGCCCATGCTATACTAAGTCCATCAAATGTGGAAGTTCCTCTACCTATTTCATCTAAAATTATTAATGATTTATTTGTAGCGTTATTTAGAATATTGGCAGTTTCATTCATTTCAACTAAAAAAGTACTTTCTCCTCGTGCAAGATTATCAGATGCGCCTACTCTTGTAAAAACTCGGTCTACAATACCAATTTTTGCATAATCAGCTGGGATATAGCTTCCCATTTGTGCTAAGATTACGAGCAATCCTACCATTCGTAAGTATGTAGATTTTCCCGCCATATTCGGTCCTGTAATAATAATAATTTGTTTATTTTTTGTATTCAGTTCAACATCATTAGGAACAAATTGCTGTTGATTCAACAACGTTTCAATCACAGGATGTCTGGCTTTTTTCATCACAATTTCATCAGAATTATCAAGTTCTGGTTTTGTATAATAATTAATTCTTGCAATAAAAGCAAGTGTTATTATAACATCAAGTAACGCTATAGCTGATGCGCTTTTTTGAAGTATATCTATTTTTGCTAAAACTTTACTTCTAATTTCATAAAATAATTCTTCTTCTAATTTAAAGATTTTTTCTTCTGCATTAAGTATTTTTTCTTCATATTCTTTAAGTTCAGGTGTGATAAAACGTTCTGTATTTACCATAGTTTGTTTTCTAATATAGTGTTTTGGGACTTTATCGAGATGTGCTTTTGTTATTTCAATAAAATATCCGAAAATTTTGTTATATTTGATTTTTAATGAATTAATGCCTGTTTTTTCTATTTCCTGTTTTTCTAAATTGGCAATATAAGATTTACTATCATATCTTAATTGTTTTAGCTCGTCAAGTTCTTTATTATATCCTTTTTTTATAAAGCCGCCTTCTGTGATGGTTAAAGGAGCATTTTCATCTATAGATTCATCTATTAATTTAACCAAATTATCATATTGTGGTAATGAATTTATTATAAGGTTGAGATTTTCAGAGCTGGTATTTTGTGGAAGATTAGCTTTAATATCAGGAATTATTTTTAGGATTGATGCTAATTTTAATAAATCTCTGGCATTTGTTCGTCTGCTATTTATTTTTGCTAATAATCGTTCAAAATCTCCGATTTTTGATAATATATTTTGTATTTCATCTATTAAGTCAGAATTATTATAGAAGAATGTTATTGCTTTTTGTCTATCTAAAATGAGGTTAATATTTACTAAAGGTTGGATTATCCATTTTTTTAAAAGCCTTGAACCCATTGGGGTTTTAGTTTTATCTAATGTAGCAAATAAAGTTGTGTCAATATCATCTTGATTTAAAGGAGAAATTAGTTCAAGGTTTTTTCTTGTAGAGGAATCGATTATCATATATTCTGAATTATTTAGTAGCGAAATTTTGTTAATGTGATTTGTAGGCTGCTGTTTTTCTTCTAAATAAAATAAAATAACTCCCGCAGTAATTATTGCAAGATTATAATGTTCTAGTCCAAAACCTTTTAAATTTTGTGTTTTAAAAAATGTAGTTAGTTTAAAATATGCTTCATTAAAATTGAAACGCCATTGATCAAATTCTGTTATTGTGGTTTTTAGATTTTTTAATTTATTTAAAGTTTGATTGTTGGTGAAATTTTCTGGAATTAGAATTTCTGCGGGTTTGATTGAGTCTATATAGTTTATTAGTTTATTGGAGTCATCAAATTCTCCAGTTTGAAATTCTCCGGTTGAAATATCAATTTGAGCTATACCAAATTTATTATTTTCCTCGAATATTGATATAAGATAGTTGTTTGATTTATTTTCCAGAAAATCATCATTTATTATAGTTCCTGGTGTAATTACTTCAACGACTTCTCTTTTAACGATACCTTTTGATTTTTTAGGATCTTCTATTTGTTCGCATATAGCAACATTATATCCAGCTTTAAGTAGCTGTTTTATATATTTGTCGACAGCATGATATGGTACGCCAGCAAGTGGAGTTTTGGGCATGGATTTTCCATGTGCTCGTGACGTTAGAGTTAGTCCTAATATAGGAGCTGCTATTTTAGCATCTTCGCCAAACATTTCATAAAAATCACCCATTCTAAATAGTAAGATTTCATTTTTATATTTTTTTTTGATGTTATAGTATTGCTCCATTATGGGAGTGAGTTTTTTATTATTGCTCATTTAGTTATTATAAAGAAATCCAGTCCTTCTTCTAATTTTAGTTTTTTCCCTGTTTGATAGGCATCCCATCTTTTATTAAATGGACCTACTAAAACTCTATAAATTTTGTTATTTTGATTTATTATATCATCAATAATTACGTTATATCCTGATTCTTGAAGAGATTTTTTTAAATTTATAGCATTATTTTTTATTTTAAATCCACCAACCTGACAGTAGAAAAGATTATTTTTATTTTGTTCATTTATTTCGAATTTTTCATTTTGTTCTTCTACAATGATTTGTTTGTCGAGCTGAGCTTCTAATTGTTTATATTTTTTCATTATATCTGGATTTTTACTGTTTTGCGCGCAGTAGTATATTTTTTTTAGTAAATAATCTTTATCAAGTAGATTTTGATTTTGATTGAATATATTTATTAGGATATTGAAAGCTTCTTCATATTTTTCTATCCCCATATACGCTTCAGCCAGGTCAAAATGTAGATAAATATTATTAATAGATTTAGATTTTTTTAGTTTTTCTAATATTTTTATACAATTATCATAGTCTTTTATAGCAAGATATGATCGAGCAAGTAAAAATTTAGCATTATCTATTATTTTTGAATTTGAGTAGATATTTATAAATTGGTTTAGATATTTTATCGCGGTATTGTAATAACCTGATATATATTTTATCTGAGATAATAAATATAATGCACTATCTGCCCTTTCGAATAAAGGATTTAATTCTAAAGCCCTTCTATAATAATATGATGCACTATCAGCAGAAAGAGATATTTTTCCTGCATAATAATAGTAGAGTGGATTTGTAGTCTTATTTAAGGAATCTTTTATAATATTTAATACTTTTGAAGTGTTGCCTTCTGTTATTAAACTATCAATATTTTGGGCATTAATTGTTAAAAAAGTGATGAATATTATTAAAGGAATGATTTTTTTCATAGTATTTCAAAGAGATATTCTAAGAATTTTTTATTTTGTTCACGAGTGCCAATAGTTACTCTTATAAATGAGTCTAAATGGTATCCTTTCATAGGTCTTACAATAATTCCTTTTTTTAGTAGATAATCAAAGATTTCATTGCCATCTTTTTTTGTATCTATTAAAATAAAATTTGTTTGAGAAGGAACATAGACTATACCTTTCTCATCTAATTTTTTTGAGATATATTCATATTCAGTTTTATTTAATTCTTTTGATTTTTTTACAAAATCCTGATCATCTAAGGCAGCAATTGCAGCAGCTTGAGCCGGCATACTAACATCAAATACATTTTTTACTTTGTTAATTAAGTTTATAATTTCGGGATGAGCAAAGCCATATCCGACTCTTAAACCAGCAAGTCCGTATATTTTGGAGAAAGTTTGAAGGATAATGATATTTTTTTTGTTTTTTAAATATTCAAAAGAATTAGGATAGTCGTCTTGCCATACATATTCTTTATAAGCTTCATCAAATACCAGTAGAATATTTTCAGGAATTTTATCAATATATTTTTCTATAATATCTTTGGAAATATAGCTTCCTAAAGGATTATTAGGATTTGCAACGAAAATTGCTTTTGTTTTATCAGTAATTGCGTCAACCATTGCTGCAAAATCATCTATAAAATTTTTAGGTTTTATTGTTATAGCTTTTGCTTTCATTAATTGAGCATTTATTTTATAAAGAATAAAAGGATATTCTGACATTATAATTTCATCATCAGGTTGAAAAAAGGATAAAGCAATAAGCCTTAGAAGATATTCAGAACCAGGACCTACCATAATCCAATCTTCTGGAATATTATAAAATTGTGATATTTTATTTTTTAAATAAAAGCATCCTGCATCAGGGTATAAATTGATTTTATTTAGTGTTGATGAGATTGCTTGTTTTACCTTTTCTGATGTGCCGAGGGGATTTTCATTAGATGCAAGCTTTGCGAAAACTTTGATGTTTAGTTCGCGTTCAGTCTCTTCAATAGGTTTACCGGGTTTATAAACAATCAAGTTATCGAGATATTCATTATATTTTATATTCATTAATATTTCTCCTTTTTAATATTTAATTTTCTATTTTATAAATAAGATAGAAGATATGAAAAATCAAGAAAAAAAATAATAAATTTATAATAGAAAAAATATTAATTTATACTTTGAATTAATATCTTTTTTTAATTTTTTGTTGAATTTTTATTCGATTTTTTTTATCTAATTAGGCATGAATTTTGAACAATTAGAAGAAGAAATTGAAAAATTAAAAATTTTTTTAACACCTAATAGAATAGCTAAAATAGATGAAGTTTTAGCAAAAAGGACGGATAATTTTAGAATAATTTTAGATAGATTTGTTGATATGCACAATATAAGTGCAGTAATACGCAGTTGTGAAGCTTTTGGACTTTTAAATATTGATATTATAAAAAATAATATTATCAAAAATGAGATGTCAGCAAGTATTTCTAAAAGTACTCATAAATGGCTTGATATAAAATATTATAAAAGTCCCGATGAATTTATTCCAGAATTAAAGGCAGCAGGCTATAAAGTATGGATTGCAGATACAAATAGTAGAAGTAAAAATGTAAAAGAGCTTGTTATTCCCGATAAACTGGCTCTTGTAATGGGATCAGAATTAAATGGTCCATCAGAAGATACAATTAAATATGCAGATGAATTTGTTTATCTTCCAATGAAAGGTTTTGTAGAGAGTTTTAATGTATCAGTTGCAACTGCTTTATTTATTTTTTATATCACAGAAAATAAGGATTTTGCTCCTATAAGTAAAGGAAGATTTATAGAGTTAAAAAATAAATATTATAGATTATCAATAAAAAAATCTGATATAATATTAGAGCAGTTAAAATAAAAAATATATTTTTTCAGATTTAAATTTTTTGTAAAAATATAACTTGTATTTTTACAAATTTTTAATTTATTATAAAAATAATAAAGAAGGGAGTCAAAAAATGAAGAAACTATTATATTTATATTTAATATTTTTCTCTTTTACGTTATCGCAGGAATTACCAAATGGTTTTGTTTATATTAAGGATATAATTCCGGATATTGAATTGGAATTGAGATATGTTAGTAATGATAATTTTATTGGGAAAAAGATCGATGGATATGAAAGGCCTGTGGGAATACTTACAAAAAAAGCAGCATTAAAATTGAAAGAGGTTCAAGATGAGTTATCTGAATTTGGTATGGGACTTAAGATTTTTGATGCTTATAGGCCACAAATGGCAGTTGACTATTTTGTAAGGTGGGCTAAGGACTTATCTGATACTTTACAAAAGCAAAAATATTATCCGACTGTTGATAAAAAAGATTTATTTAAAGATGGATATATTGCAGAAAGATCTAGCCATTCAAGAGGTTCTACAGTGGATTTAACAATTATCTTTAAAGATAGTAAAAAAGAAATAGATATGGGATCTGGCTTTGATTTTTTTAGTCCTATTTCATGGGCTAATTCAAGTATGATTACTAATCAGCAAAGAGCAAATAGGTTATTGTTAAAACTTATTATGGAAAAGCATGGTTTTAAACCATACAGTAAAGAATGGTGGCATTTTACATTGAAAGATGAGCCTTTTTCTGATAAATATTTTAATTTTCCAATAAAATAGAGTTGTATTTTTTTTCAAATTTTATATATTATTGTTAATTTATGGAAGATTTTTTTATTTATTCAGGGTCTATTCATATCCATTCAATATTATCAGATGGGTCAGCTTCTATTGAAGAGATATCACAGATTGCATCAGATTTAGGGATGGATTATATTATCATTGCAGATCATAATACTCTTGCAGGTAAAGATCGGGGATATGAAAAAAGAATTGGTAAGACCCATGTATTAATTGGTTATGAGCTAAATGATCCTGATGATGAAAATTATAATCATTATCTTGCTTTTGGGTTAGATCATATTCTTCCCTTAGATTTGAAACCAGCTGAATTTGTAGCTAAAGTTAAAGAAAATGGTGGTGTAGGCTTTATTGCTCATCCTGACGAGAGAAGAGAAGGATTGATAAAAGATTTTCCTGGGAATCCATGGATTGATTGGACAATAGATGATTTTGATGGTATTGAAATATGGAATCAGATGTCAGAATGGATGGAGCGTCTCAATATTTTTAATCTTTTATGGATGACAATTTCTCCAAGAAAAGGAATTTATAAACCTTTTGATATAACATTAAAAAGATGGGATACATTTAATCTCAAAAGAAAAATAGCAGGTATCGGTGGCATTGATGTACATGCTATGAAAATAAAAATAGGGCCATTTGTTAAAACTTTTTTTCCTTATAAAGTGCAGTTTAAGTCTATTAGAACTAATATAATTTTGAGAGAAAGGTTATCAGATGATTTTGAAGTTGCAAAATGGCAGATTTATAATGCTTTGAAAAATGCTAATTCCTATATTTATAATTATAGATGGGGGGATATAACTTCTCTTGTGTTTTATGCTTCAAATGAAAATGAAATTTTTATTCCAGGTGATGAAACTTTTTTAGCTGAAAATATGTATTTAAATATAGTTCTTCCTGAGAAACTTTTTATAAAAATTGTAAAAAATGGAAACATTATTTTTAAAGATAAGGTTCAAGAATACAAATTGAAAATAATGCAAGAGGGAAATTATAGGCTTGAAGTTTATAAAAAAAAGCATGGTTGGATTTTTACAAATAATATATATGTTAGGTAGGTGATAATATGAAAAAGATTATTTTTATGTTGATAATAATTTTTTCTTATAATGCTTTTGCAAATAATCTTTTGTTAAAAGAAAAGGATATTAAATTTATCTATGCTTTATTTAATGATAATAATTATTCTGTGGCATTGAATGAAATTAATAAATTTATAAAAAAATATCCTGATGCTCCGGAAAATAATGAATTAAGATATATGTATGTGGAATGTTTGTTTTTTTTGAATAACTATAAAGACGTTATAAGTAGTGTAGACAAAATATTGGCATTATATCCAGAATTTCCTTATAAATGGGAATTACTTTTTAGAAAAGCTCAAGCTTATTTTTATTTGGATAATAGTAAAGAAGCTATTGTTTTATTTAAAAATGTTATAAAGAATAGACAAGATTTTGTTATTGTTTATTACTGGATGGGGGTTACTTATTATAAAATAAATGATTATAAAAATTCTTTGAAGTATTTAGAGTTATATTTAGCTTCTGATAATAAAGATTTTGAAGATTTTGCTTTTTTTACAATTTCTAAAATTTATCAGGATAAGAGGGATTTCACCCAGTCAAATCAATTCATTAAAAAATTAATTTCTAAATATCCACATAGTTCTTTATTAAGTAAAAGCTATAATGTTCTGTTAGAAAATTATATTTCTCAGAAGAATTATGATAAAGTAATAGTATTGTCAAAGAATGTAGCGAATAATTATAAAGATGATTATTTTTATTATCTTGTGGGATTGGCTTATTTATATAAAAAAGAATATAATTCAAGTATAAAAGAATTTCAGAAGATATTGTCAAATTTCCCTTCTTCGGATTATATAGATGATGTGTATGCAAAGACCTTGCAAATATATTACATCAATAAGAATTATGATAAAGCAATAAATTTATATAATAATTTAATGAATAAAAAAATCAGGGTGAATGAAGAATTTTTATATTGGTATTCATTGGTGTTATTGCAGAAAGATGACTTTGATAGTGTCAATAAAATATTATCTGATTTAAATGAAGATTTTAAAGAAAGAGTTTTGTATGAAGAAGCTATTATTTTGTATAAAAAAGGAGATTATAAAGAAGTTGTAAAATTATTAGAGAATAGAAATTTTAGAATTTTGAAGATAAAAAAAAGTATTTATAAAGTATTAGCAGATTCTTATTTTAATCTTAATAATTATGAAATAGCTTTAAACTATTATGATTTATTTTATAAAAGTTCATCTTTAGATGAGGAAAAAGTAGAGGCATTATTTTTGTCTGGAATTTGTTTGTATAATCTTAAACAATATAATAAATCATACTTAAAGTTTAAGAAATTGATTGATAATTATTCTGATGATAAAGAATATTATAGCCTTTCTGTGGTTTATATATTGAAATCTTATATTAATTTGGGATATTACAAAAAAGGTAGTAATTTTATTAATATTGTAAAAGAAGATAATATAAATGTGGATA
Organism: uncultured bacterium; assembly: GCA_964384205.1. Lineage (GTDB taxonomy): Bacteria > JAGOEH01 > JAGOEH01 > JAGOEH01 > CAYLKS01 > CAYLKS01. The sequence goes on from CAYLKS010000035.1 coordinate 22,062, forward strand.
ATAGGTTTTACTATTATTATTATTCTGGAGTTATATTTTTTAAAATTTATGATTTTGTTAATGCTATTGAGTTTTTTAATAAGGGATTGACGTACACTAAAAAGCAGGAGTATAAGTATAATATTTTGTATTATATAGCTGCTTCATACCTTAATTTAAAGGAATACAGGAAATCATTGGTTTATTTTGAACAGGCTTTTGAATATGCCACAAATGATAAAGAAAAGGTTGATGTTTTATTTCAGAAGTCTCAAGCATATTTGAAATTAAAAGAATATGATACTGCTTATGAGAATTTTATGAAAATAGTTTCGGATTATCCTAATTTTGATTTATCAGATAAAGCTTATTTTAATGCTGCTAATTCTCTTTTCCTTAAAGAGGATTATCTTGGTTGTATTTCTCTTTTAGTTGATTTTCATGATAAATACCCACAATCTGAATTATATAAGAAGGTTTTATTTAAATTAGCGGATTCTTATTATAATTTGAAGAATTATGATAAAGCAGTTGACATTTATGTTAAGATATTAGAGTTGGATATTGATAAAACGGATGTGGATCCAGTTATTAATGGGATTGTGTGGTCAATTTTAAATAAGCAAAATGAAAAATTCGCTATATCTAAAATTGATGAATTGATAAGTCAGGCTCGAAGTAACAATGCAATAGCATATCTGACTCTTGCAAAAGTTCATATTATGCAGGAATTTGGCAATGATTTGAATTACGATAGTTTGTATCAGAATATTTTAGTTAAATATCCTGAATTTACAGAAAAAATTTTACCTGATTATATTTCTTTTTTAGTTTCGGAAGATAATCAATTAAAAGCTATGGAAATTTTAAATAAATATCTTAATACAATTCAGGATTCGTCGGTAAAAAATAATTTAAAGTTGGAACTTGCCAAATTGAAAATAAGTAATAAAGATTTCTCAGGAGCTCTTGAATTAGTTAATCAGTTTCAAGAAGCAGATTCTTTATATTATTATCAATCATTAATTTTAAAAAGTAAAATAGAATATCAGCTTGGTAATATAACAATGGCGGATTCTTTATTAAAGTTTGTAGAATTGAAGTCACCTATTGAATATTATAAACAAATTGCACAGGCTGAAAGAGGCATATTGTATTTTAATATAAAAAAATATACAGAAGCTGAGCAGATTTTTCAGGGACTTATTGCTTCATATTCTGATGAAACAGCTGCAAAAGCACAGTTTTATTTAGGTGAAATTTTTTTTGTAAAATCTGATTATAAAACTGCATTGGGTAATTATTTAAAAGTAAAATATCTTTATAGTAAATTCACCCAATGGGTTGAAAAAGCAATGTTTAAAGCAGCATTATGTGATATTAAGTTGAATAATTTAATGCAGGCAAAAGAAAAATTGTTAGATTTATCAAAAAATGCTTCAGATTCTTTAATTAGGGAACAAGCAAAAAAGGAATTGGATAAAATTGATTAAAAAGAGTATAATTTTATTTATTTTTATTTTTACTTCTTTTTTATTTGCTCAAAGTGATTTAAAATTACCTGATATAATAATTTTTAACCCGGATAGTTCAAAAATTAGAGATATTCAAATTTTATCTTTAGAAAAGAATATTGCTGGGATAACATATATCCCATTATTAAAATTGTCTCGTGAAATATTTTTACCACCAAAGCAGAAAATGATTGTTAACCCTGTATATAGATATAAAAATTATAAATTAGTTGATACTTATTTTGATATATCTGCCGGAAATGAAAATTTTGTGGATATGAATATTAAAAATATTGTTAATTTCAAATCATTTATTAATAATTTTTCTTTAGCTCATAACCATTTTGATAATTTTTATTTTAATAAATTGGATAAATCCACATCAATTATTAACGATTTTCAATTTATTAATAAAGAGAGTAAATTTGATTTTAATTTACAATATTATTCAAATAAGAATGTTATTTCCAATGAATTTGATAATAGAATGAAAAGATATAGTTTATTAGACGATTATTATATAGATTATAAATTGTTTAATGCTAATTTTAAATATAATTATAAAGATTATCATGCTAATGTTGATTATCAATATTCAGAAAATAATATTTCCGATGATGAGTTTTATAAAGATAAAAAATTAAGTTTTAATTTTGGTAAGCCTTTTAAATTTAGCTCATATATTTTTGGTTGTTCCTTAAGTAGTGACATTGATTTTGTTGATTATAGATATTTGGAGAATACAAAAGATGTCACATTTTTTAGTACTTTTATGAAAATTGCTTATGAAAATAGTAAATATAGATTTTATTTAAAACCATTTGTTTTTACCTCTCCTGATAGAAACGAGATGGATATGTATTTTGGATTTAATTATTTTATAAGAAGAAAAAAATGGCTGTTTAAATTTATTCTTTTAAGAGATAATTATGGAGATTTTCATAATAGAGAATTTTCTAAGAGTGTTTATTATAGCAGTCTAATTTATTATAGAATGAATTTTCCACAGGCAAATAATTTAATAGGTTTTAGTTTTGATTTTTTGAATTATCTTAATTTATATACAGGGTATTTATATGTTGAAGATTTTATTAATATTCATAATGTATCTTTGAGGTATGCTATTAGAAATATAACTAATGCGAAATTTTTGTTTTCCAGATTGCAATTTTCATATAAAGGAGAATATGGGGAATTTAAATTGTTATCAAAATATTATAATCCAATATCAAATGACATATTTCTTGTGCCGTTGTATGTAGGGGAGGTTCTGTTCAAAATCAAGTTAAAAGATTATAATATCCCTATTTTTAGTAATATAGAGCTTTTTTCTTTATTATCATATTATTCAAAATTTAAATTAGGGATTGATATTAATCAAAATTCAGCAGTTTTTTGGGATATAGAATTTATAAAAAATATTAATCAAAGTTTTTTTATTTCCTGTGGAGTTAAGAATATATTTGATAATAATTTTGATTATTTTCTTTACACAAATAGAAATTATGGCAGGTTATTTTTTTTAAAATTAGGGTATAATATAAAGTGGAAATAGGTCTTAAAGTTTGGTCTATAAATTTAGATTATTTAGAATCAATTAATTATATAGTTGCTAATAGGTTGTGTGATTATATTGAACTTTATGTTGTACCAGGTACAATTAAATATATTGATTTTTGGAAACAATTTAATATAAAATATGTTTTACATGCGCCAACAACCTTACATGGTTTGAATCCAGCAGATGGTATGATAGATAAAAATTTGAAGATATATTCAGAAGTCCTTGATTTTGCAAAAGAATTATTCCCTGCACATATTATAATTCATGGAGGAATGGGAGGAGAGCTAAGACATTCTATGGAATTTTTTTCTTTAATAGATACGAGTATAGTTGTTGTAGAAAATATGCCTTTTTTATCATTGGATGATAGGATTTGTATAGGATATTCCTATGAACAATTGAAATTGATTATTGATAAATGTGGAACAGGTTTTTGTTTTGATATTGGGCATGCGATTAAATATGCATCCTACGGGAAAATAGATCCCTATGATGTATTGAAAGAGTTACAACAGCTATCGCCTTTGCTATATCATATTAGTGATGGACACTATGATAATCCTTACGATGAACATCTTAGTATTGGAGAAGGAGATTTTGATTTTAGAAGAATTTTTGAAATTTTAGATAAAAATAAGTTATTGACTTTAGAAACTCCTAAGGAGAGTAGTTTATTTCATACAAGCTTTATACATGATAGAGAGAGTTTGAATAAGTTTTTTTGATTATTGGAGATAGTTATAATAAAGTTATTCACAAAATAATTATAATTTTATTAAGTATGGATAAATTAGTTTAAAGAGGAGTAATTATATACTGCCTTATTTAAGCATCTATGGCAAAAGAAAAAATAATGTTTATTATATAAAAAAATGACATATTTCTTTGACTAAAAAAATCTTTATAATAACTTTATGTAAGTAATTATAAAAAATTAAAAATTTAAAATATTTTTTATTGATTTTTATATTGTTTTTTATAAATTATTCATTGAATAAAACAATAGACAATTTAAACAAGGATGGGGTTTATGAAAAAAGTTATAATTCTTATTGGCATTAGTCTTTTCTTTTTGATATCAAAAACTTTCGCTTGCTTTTCAATTATTGTAGGTAAAAATGCTTCTAAAACAGGTAAAGTAATTGTGGCACATAATGAAGATGATTCTCCAATGAAAAATTTAAATATCTTTTACGCAGGTAATATAGATAAGCCCACAGAAATAACATTATATTCTAATGAAAAAATTTTCCTAAAACCTCCAATTTATAAAATATTATGGTTTAATCTTGAAGGATTTTTATTTTCTGATTCTTATATTAATGAAAATGGAGTAGTTGTTTTTTCTGATGCTTGTAATTCAATTTTTAAGTCTGAAAAAGCTAAAGAAAAAGGTATAACTTATTATCTTAGACGCCTCATAGCATTGAAAGCTAAAAATGCAAGAGAAGGTGTTAAGATTGCTGCAAAATATATTGACAAATTTGGATATTCTTCATCTGGAAGAACTTATATCATAGCAGATGAAAATGAAGGCTGGATGTTGGCTGTTGCTGCTGGCAAATATTGGGTTGCAGCAAGAGTGCCCGATGATGCAGTTGCTACTATTCCAAATTTTTATACTATTCGAGAAGTGAATATTAGTGATACTTCAAATTATTATATATCCGATGCGGTTTTACAATATGTTAAATCTAAAAAATTGATCAAAAATGGTAGCTTTGATTTTGCTACTATATTCGCTGATAAAAATAGCTTAAATCATCCTGGAAATATATATAGGCAATGGGGAGCATTTTATCTATTATCAGATTTAAAATTAAAACCAAATGATAGATTCCCTTTTTGTTTTAAGCCAGAACAAAAAGTAAGTATTGAGGACTTGAAAAAAGTTTTACGTTATCATTATGAAGATACAAAATATGATTTATCAGAAAATTACAAAATATCACCAAATAAAACTAAAATCAGAACTATATGCACTGAAGCAACTGTTTATTCTCTTATTGTAGAACCTAATAAAAACAATACTTTGATCTGGTTTTCTCCAATATCTCCAGATTTATCACCTTACATTCCAATATTTTGGGGAATTGACAAAATTGATGCGGCTTTTTATTCAAAACATTTTGATGATGAAACAAAAACAATTAAATTCCAATTTGATAGCACAAATACAAAAAAATCTTATAATATTTTTAATGAATTTAATAAATTCAGGAATCTTGCAAATGATAATTATTTTAAAGTATATAAGGATATTACAAAATTCATTGAAAATAATGAAAAAGAAAATATGCTATTAATAAAAAATGTCAATACCCCATATTTAAAAAGACAATTGTTTGAAGCAAATATTTTTGAATATTTCTCTTTTATTACCAATTTAATGAACTCAAATATGATTAAAAATGGAAGGTCGAAATGAAAAAATTTGTGATTTTTTTTATTATATTATTAACATTTTTAATTTATTCTAATGGGGAAAATATCAAATATTATCCCGAAAAAGATAGTATTGTAGCTAAAAAAATTGAAGAATGGCGCGGATTAAAATTTGGTTTATTGATGCATTGGGGGCCATATTCACAATGGGGTATTGTCGAATCATGGTCAATATGTGCAGAAGATGAACCATGGTGTAAAAGAAAAATAGATAATTACGAAGAATATAAAAGAATGTATGAAAATTTAAAATACTATTTCAATCCGGTAAGATTCAATCCTGAAAAATGGGCTAAAGCGGCAAAAGATGCTGGTATGAAATATGTTATTTTTACTACAAAACATCACGATGGTTTTTGTATGTTTGATACAAAATATACTGATTATAAAATAACATCAAAAGACTGCCCTTTTAGTGTTAACCCAAAAGCTAATATTACAAAAGAAATTTTTAATGCTTTTAGAAAAGAAGGCCTATGGGTAGGAGCATATTTTTCAAAACCAGATTGGCACTGTGATTATTATTGGTGGAGAAATTTTGCCACACCTGATAGAAATGTTAATTATGATATAAAAAAATATCCAGAAAGATGGGAAAAATTTATTGAATATACCCATAATCAAATTACTGAGCTTATGTCCAATTATGGAAAAGTTGATATACTCTGGCTTGATGGAGGATGGGTTAATGCTGGAAATAAAAATCAAGATATTAAATTAGGCGAACTAGTGAAACAAATCAGAAAATTACAACCAGGACTTATAGTTGTTGATAGAGCAGTGCCCGGTCTATATCAGAATTATTTAACACCTGAAAACACTATCCCCAAAGATCCTATAAAATATCCATGGGAATCCTGTATTATTGCAGGCGGCGGTTGGTCATGGGTACCAAATGCTAAATATAAAACCACTGAAGAAGTTATTGCTATTTTAGCAGAAATTGTTGCAAAAGGTGGAAATCTTCTATTAAATATTGCTCCTGGACCTGATGGAGATTGGGATAGTGATGCCTACAATCTTCTACAAAATATAGGAAATTGGATGAAAATAAATTCTGAAGCTATTTACAATACAAAACCATATAAATTTTATAAATATGAAAATTTTTTCTTTACTCAAAAAGAAAATTGCTTATACGCAATACATCCTGCAAAAAATAAAAAATTTTCTTCTAATATAAAAATCAGCTCTAAAATTATTAATAAATTTAGACAAATCTATTTATTAGGATATCAACAACCTCTTATATGGAAAAAAAATAAAAAAAATATAATAATTGAATTGCCAGCTAATATTTTAAAACATGAACCTTTTACCTATGGTTATGTTCTAAAATTTTTAAAATAAAAACTATAACCTATTGATTATCTTTATCTAACAGCTTATTCTTCTTTATTAAATTTTTTATATAGGTGGTCTTTTTTATAATTTCATCTATTTGTTGAAGCATTTTATTTGTAATTGGCAATAAAACACCATTATTAATAAGTCTTAACTTTTTATTAATTTTAATTGAATTTTCCAAAAATATTTCCAAATCTTTATCAAATAGCTCATTTACATTTTCTACAACTTCCCTAAACTGTTCATTCTGTTTTTTCAAATGTTGTACTTCTATAAGAAGATGAGATCTGCCAATCAATATCTTATGATAGTTTATTGCATTAAGTAGAATTGGTAAAAAATTCTCTTCATACTTCCAGGGCTTGGTGAGAAAATGATATATTTTACCTGTATTAAGGGCAGACAATACTGTAGTCAACTCCGCAAATCCTGATAATACTATTCTAACAGTTAAAGGATAGTTTTCCATAACTATTTTTAAAAACTCTAATCCATACATTTCAGGCATTTTTAGATCGCTTACCACAACTGCCATATCTGGATTTTCCTCTAATATTTTTAATGCATCAGAAACAGAACTTGCAAAAAATTGAGAGAAAGGTTCTCTTATCAAAGCTCTTTTCAGAGAAGAAAGGATATTTTCTTCATCATCTACAAATAAAACTTTATCTTTTTTAGTTATATTCATACACTATTAATCTCTTTTATAGATTTAATCACATTTAAATAGTCTTCTTTTTCTATAAACGAAGGTTTTATTTCTGAGAGAAGTTTAGAATCTTTATGTTCAATTGCTGATATTACTGAATCTGTTATATTTAATAAATAACCAATTTCCTTATACTCATCATCAAGTTTATCAGGATTATTATAATTTAATGCTATTTGAAAAAATAACTCAGGAAAATTCCATAAATGAAGAAAATAACAACCAATTGTTCTATGATTTACACTTTCCATTTTTAATTCTTCTTCTGCTTTATAAAAAAGATAGCCATTTTTATTATTAAGATGTTTTTCTATTTTCTCATATTGCTCTGACAATAATGACAACATTAGTAATTTACCAATTGAAAATAATAATCCCAATGAAGAAAATTTTATAGGAATCCTTTTATTATTTTTTAACATATAAAGCAGTTGAACACAAATATTACTTCTTTTGAAGCCAATGAAAAGTCTTTCCATATAGGAAGTTAAAGACGTGCTAATTTTTATATTATTTTTAATTGAAAATAAAAAAACAATATTTTTAAGATTTTCCAATCCAATTCGTAATACTGCTTTTTCTAAATCATAAATTTCTGTAACACCATAAAAAGCAGAATTTGCCACCTGTAAAACTTTTGAGGCTATAGAAGGATCTTTTTCTATTAGTTTTACAATATCTTTTATACCTGCTTCATTGGCAATAGCATCCACTACATTATGGTAAATTTTAGGTAAAGTAGGCAAATGTTCTATTTTATTTATTTGGGTAATTAATTCGTCATTATTTATGATTTCTTTCAATCGCAAAATATTATATATCTTTTTCAATAATAAATCGCTTTCCCATGGCTTTGCAATATATGCTAAAGCGATCCCGGAAATTAAAGAATTTGAAACTGTTACCTCATCTATATAGCCGCTTAATATTATTCTATACACAGATGGGTATAATTTTTTGACCTTTTTTAGAAAAGTAATACCATCCATTTCTGGCATTTTATAATCTGAAATTACTATATCTATTTTATTTTTTTCTAAAATATTAAACGCCTCAATAGGACTCGAACTAATAATGGTATTAAAACTTTCATTAAAAAAAGTTCTTTTAAATGAATTTAAAATATTTTTTTCATCATCTACTATAAGAACATTAGCCATAATTATTTTTACTTTCTTTTTATTGGTAATTTAATAATAAAAGTTGTTCCTTTCCCCACTTCACTTCTACAAATTAATTCACCATTATGTTTATTAACAACAATATCATAGGAAATACTCAATCCAAGCCCTGTTCCTTCTCCTGCTTTTTTTGTGGTAAAAAAAGGGTTAAAAATTTTTGATTTAATCTCTTCTGGCATACCAGGGCCATCATCGGATATTTCACAATATACATATTGCTCATCAGCATAAGTTTTTATTTTTATTATACCTTTATCTTTTCTATTTTGTGATTTAATTGCATGAACTGCATTTATAATAATATTCAAAAATACCTGATTTATTTGATTAGGGATACATTCGGCTTGTGGCAAATCTTCTTCATATTCCTTTCTTATCTCTGCATGATATTTAATATTATTATATGCAACAGTAATAGTACTATCCAACCCTTCTCTAATATCATATTGCTTAAATTTCTCCTCTAAATCTATTCTCGAGAATTTTCGTAAATTAGAAACTATATCTACGACTCTATCAATCCCTTCTTCTGATTCCTTAAATAAATTATCTATATCTTCCATTATAAAATTAATATTAAATTCTTCTCTCTTGTCTTCTAAATTTTTATCATAGTCAGATATTTTTATATTTTCTTCTAAAAAATCTATATATTGTTTTAAATAGGAAAAATATTTTTTTAAAGTATTAAAATTATTAGAAATAAAACCAATAGGGTTATTAAGTTCATGTGCTATACCAGCAGATAATTCTCCTATTGAAGCTAATCTTTCTCTTTGGACTAACTGCAGTTGAGCTTTTTCTAATTTTTTTTGCTCATATTTTAGTTTGTCCTGAATTAATTTTTCTTCTGTTATATCATTAAAAATAAATAAAATATGTGTTGTCCTCCCATCTAATGTTTCTATTAATTTTATCTTGCACTTATAAAAATTCATATCTTTTTTAATAAGAAAAGTATCTTTTTTATCTGCTTGAAAGCTTTTTATAATATATTTTATAATTTCAAATATTTTTTCACTTCTATCTAATGATTTTATTTTGTGATTCCCATCCTTAATATCAAAGAATTTAACAAATCTTTTATTATAAAAATCTATTTTAAAATCCCTATCTATAATTAAATAAGCATTATAACTGTTTTCTAATGCCTTAGTAATTATTCTTAACGAATCATATATTTTCGCCTTCTCCTCAATAAAATAAAAAATATGCAAGAAACCTATTAAATTATCATTTTTATTGCAAATCTTATGAATATTATGTAGATAAAATTTTTCATCTTCATCAGAATTTCCAGATACATTAACTCTATCAATCTCTTCTATAAAATCATCATTAATAGATAATAAAAATTTTTCTTTATTAATAATATTTTTAATAAAAATTTTTCTTTTGTTCCTATCATTTAATAAAAAAGCAAATTCTTTTTTAAATTTTCTATTAAATTGAAAAATATCCTTCTTTAACAAATGAATACAAATATTGAGATTCAAAGAATCAAAAATAATATTATAATAATTTCTTACATTTCTAACTAATTCCTCCTCTTCAAAAAAATTATTCAACATATATGAAAAAATAACATAACTCTTCAATAAAAATTTTAATTCTGAATATGGCATATTATCTTGTTCAAAAAAAATAAAATTGTTACATCCTTGCATATTAAAAAATATAAAAATTTTTAAATTTCTATTCTGGTCTATATCAATATATTGTTTTACAATTTTAAATAATATATGATCACTCTGCTTACTATAATCAAAAACTAAAATATTTTTATAAGACAATGGAATTTCTTCTTTTATTGTTATATATTTTTCAAAAAAATACTCAACAATATTTTTAGATTTTTCCAATGCTTTTAAGTTTATAAAAACCTCCATTTTTCCTTTATTAAAACAAGAATTTCTAATTAATCTAATAAAATTTTTATTACTTAAAATAAAAGAACCTTTATTTATCATAAAACACCCCTAAGAATATTAATCTAATTTTATTATATGTTATTTTTGATAATTGTCAAGTATTTAATTTTATAAGGGGGGAGTTCTCGGGGAGGGCTACCCGAGAACTAACAGAGGGGAGTCTGTAATTAAAAGAATTATTTCACTATTAATATTATATATAACTTATTGAATAATAATTAATAACAAATATATTTGTTATTAATTTAACTAATATATAATAAATATTTTTTATTTTTTCAAATAAAATTTTTTTATTTTTTTAAAATGAAAAACATATATTTTTTCAAAAAAAATATATCAAAAAAAAACTTGGGAAAAAAGGGATATGATATCCCCTTGAATTAAAAAAACTATTGCCTTTAGAAATGCCTAAAGAGAGTAGCTTATTTCGTGCAAGTTTTATACATGATAGAGAAAGTTTGAATAAATTTTTTTGATTATTGGGTATAGTTATAATAAAGTTATCCACAAAGTATTCACAAAAAAAATTGTAATTATGCAAAAAAAGACTTGACTTTTATAACTATTTATTATTTAGACTGTTAGATTAATTTATTGATAATTAATGGGTTATGCGTGCTATGTTTGTTTGGGTTGTTTATTAATTCTTTTTCATAGCACTATTTATGCGAAAATAACAAAGTTATCCACAAAATATTCACAAGTTTGTTAAGTATTGATAATTCAGTTTTAATAGGAGTTATTATTTAGAGGGAGG
>CAYLKS010000035.1:33591-35067 GCA_964384205.1 uncultured bacterium
ATTGATAGAAATGATGAGACAATGCATTTTGCAGATTTTGTTACAAATAATATAGAAGAAAGAATTTTTTCAGAAATAAGAACCATTAATTTAATTAAGCAAAATAATTTAATAAAACAGTATATAGCAGCAGATTCCATTGGTATAATAAAAAGCTATATTACAGGTTTTACACAGAGTTTCGATGAGATAGAGAATATTTTAATTACGGATAATTCAGGAAATATTGTTTACTCAGCAGTTGATTCTCTCATTGGGCAAAATATTTCTTTATTTGGCATAGAAGATGGGCAGTTTATAGATTATAAAGATATTAAATTACAAAATACAGTAGTGAAATCTAATGTTTCTAACAAGAATATTTTTCTTATATATACTGATATACAGGATATTGAAGGTACATTTGGTGGAAGAGTATACCTTGTATTTGATTTTGATAAGTTAGTTGGTCGAAAAATAAAAAATTATAAATTTTTTCATGATGGTTATGTTTGTATGATAGATAAAGATGGGAAATTGATATTGCATCCTCAAGACTTATATAAGAGTGTGAAATCTTATGATTTTGTTAAAACAATACTTTCTAAAGATAAAGGCTATGTCCATTATTATTATAAAGGAATAGAAAAATATAGTTTTTTTCATAAAATTGATGGTCCTGATTGGAAATTAGTATTAGTTGCTTCTCCATCAAGTATTTTTGATACTCTATATTATATACAATACAGAATTTTAATTTTATTTGCTGTTTTATTTATATCTATTGTTTTTATCATAAGTCTTATGACTAAAACATTACTAAAAAAACCATTTGCTGAATTTATTAAGGTATTCAAAAAGGGAGCAGATGGAGATTTAACAGTTGAAGTAGTTATTGATAAAAATGATGAAATAGGAAAATTGGCAAAATATTTTAAAGATTTTCTTAGCAAATTGGCAAGTGGTATTGTTAATATAAAAGAACATACTATAGCACTAAGTAGTGCATTGAATCAAATATCTTCTACAAGTACACAGCTTTCATCAAATGTGGAAACTGTTACAAATGAAATTAATAATATAGCAGGTGCTATAACAGAAATTTCAACGAATACAAATGAAATTACAGAAAATTCTAATAAATTAAAAGATCAGGCAGAGAAGAATTTGTTGTTGACTCAGGAAGGTGTTCAGAAAAATGATATTTTGGCAAAAGAAATGGAAGATGTAAAAAATAAGGAATTATCATTTACAAATGAATTGAAAAAATTAGAAGAGAGTGCGAGTGAAATTACTAATATAATTCAGGTAATAGAAGATATTGCAGATCAAACAAATCTTTTGGCATTGAATGCGGCAATAGAAGCGGCACGAGCAGGAGAACATGGTAGAGGGTTCGCAGTAGTAGCTGATGAAGTGAGAAAATTGGCTGAAAAAACTCAAAATTCTACAAAAGAAATATCAGACAAAGGTCCGTCTAGTTCATTTAGAAAATCA
>CAYLKS010000036.1:0-34416 GCA_964384205.1 uncultured bacterium
AAAACCATAGCAAAAGAGCCTAAATAATGATAGAAATTATGTTGGTCGTAAGCGGCTTTGAAGTTAAAGAATTTCATAATCGCATCTCCTTTATTTAATTTTGATATTGCTTACGGTGTTTTTTAGATGCTGTTTCATATTATCCAGCATTATGTTATTTAGTTTGGGATATATTTTAGTAGGGTTTTTGCTTATATCTTGCTTTGCAATATCGATTGCTTTTTGAAAAAACGGATCGGGTTTACGAGGTTTATTTTTATATAAAACGGCTTTTTTCCGCACAAGGGTTTTGCCTTTTATTTTAAAGCGAAGAGCTTTTTTATTTTTTGGTTTGATCACAACAGGTTTATTAGAACCGAAATGTACCATTTTTGCATAGACTTTATTAGTGCCGATAATTGCTTTATTGTTTTTATATGAGATTGTAACAGATTTTGCAAGTTCTCCTCTATTTTTAGGAATAGTATATTTTATGGTAATATTACGGATGTAAGAGGCAGTTTTTTTTATAATATAATCAGATATATTCATCAATTTTTTTCAGGAAGGTTTTTTCAATATCTTCTGGTTTATCCCATTCTGGAATATGAAACTGGAAATCGGTTTTTCTTCCAGCAGGTTTTAATATATATTTGTTAATTCTATTTGCAATAAGCAATTGTGTTGATTGAATGATTGAGTCGAGGAAGATTTTATAACAAAACAATTTTTTACAATATATTTTTACTACTAAATAATATATAATATATTTTTTCAAATACTATAACATTTACTTTATCCTGCTAACTATAGCCCAAAAGCAATTTATATAAAAACCACAATATTTATTATTTTATGAAAACGAGTTAACAGTGTTTACTTATTTAGTGATTTTTTAAATTTCCTAAGAAAAATTTTTTTAATTTTTAGACTTTAAATTAATCTTTGAAAATAATCTACTTGATTAAAGCCCTTCATTAATAACAAATATTTAAAAATATTATGAAAAATATAAATAAAATTTTATTTCTTGAAAGAAAAAAAATTTAAATTATATTAAAAAAAGAAAGGAACCAATATAAACATCGGACTTTAAAAATAAGAGAATAAAAAAAAGGAGGAAAAAATGAAAAAGTACAAATGTATGGTTTGCGGTTATATTTATGATCCAGAAGTAGGAGATTCAACACAAGGTGTTGCACCTGGTACATCTTTTGAAGATTTACCTGATGATTGGGTATGCCCATCATGTGGTGTTGATAAAGATTCTTTTGAACCGATTGACTAAATCAATCAATTAATTAAAAAGGAGGAAAGAAACAATGGCCAAATTAAAAAAAATCTATAAATGTGAAATATGTGGGAATATTGTTGAGGTATTGAATGAAGGGCCTGGTTCTCTTGTATGTTGTGGAGAACAAATGGTATTATTAGAAGAAAAAAATGCTGATTCTACTGTCGAAAAACATGTACCTATTGTAGAAATAACTAATGATAAAATCAAAGTTACAGTAGGAAGCACACTACATCCTATGACAGAGGAACATTATATTCAATTTATTGAACTAATGGCAGAAGATAAAATTTACACAAAATTCCTCAAACCAGGAGATGAACCAAAAGCAGAATTTGAAAAAGTTGAAGGAAATTTTACTGTAAGAGAATATTGCAATGTTCATGGATTATGGAGTAACAAATAGAAGGGAAAGCTTATGATTTCCAAAAAACTTGAAGAAGCTATTAATGATCAGATAAACGCTGAATTTTATTCTGCTTATCTTTATTTATCAATGGCTGCTTATTTTGATGATATGAATTTAAAAGGTTTTGCAAACTGGACAAGGGTACAAGCACAGGAAGAGACCTATCATGCTTTAAAATTTTTTGATTATTTAGCTGAACGTGGTGGCCGTGCTATACTTCAGGCTATAAAAGAACCTCCAAACAAATGGGAAAGTCCACTTGATGTATTTGAAAAAATATATAAACACGAATGTTATGTTACAGAAAGAATCAACAATCTTGTCAAATTAGCAAAAGAAAAAAATGATAATGCTGCTGAAATATTTTTACAATGGTATGTAACTGAACAGGTGGAAGAAGAAGCATCAGCAAATGAAATTGTGAAAAAATTAAAATTAATTGGCGATAATCCAAATGCATTATTATTACTTGATAGCCAATTAGCAACCCGAGTATTTACTCCACCAACAACAACAAAATAAATTCTAGAAAAGGGAGGCTGTATGCAAAAACATATTCTTCTAATTTTAATCGATGGAAGAAAAAAATCTGCTGTTAATGTCCAAAAAATTTTAACAGAATGGGGCTGTTTAATTAAAACAAGATTAGGTATTCATGATGGTGTGTTAGATAATTGTTCTGAAAGTGGCTTAATATTATTAGAATTAGTTGGTGAAAAAGAAAAATTTGAAGAATTAGAAAGAAAATTAAACTTACTCCCGGGTGTTTCAACAAAATTGGTTGAACTAAATGTATAAAAAAAGGGATAAAAAATGAGTTCTGAAAACTTAACTGAAAATGTTTATAAAGTTATGCTGGAACTTGATAAACCTGTAAGACCAGGAGATATTGCGAAAAAATTAAATGTCGATAGCAAAGAAGTAAGTAAAGCAATAAAGGAACTAAAAAAAGAAGAAAAGATTTATTCCCCTAAAAGATGCTATTATCAAGCAAAAAAATAGAAAGGAGTTTATATGGCTAATTTAAAAGGAACTAAAACTGCTGAAAATCTAATGAAATCATTTGCAGGTGAATCTCAGGCACGTATGAGATATACTTATTATGCATCTGTAGCTAAAAAAGAAGGTTTTCTACAAATATCTGAAATTTTTCTTGAAACCGCAGAAAATGAAAAAGAACATGCTAAGCTTTTTTATAAACATTTAGTTGAAGGTCTGGGCAACGGAGTTGTTCAAGAAATTACAGCAGGATATCCTATTGCATTAAATAAAACTACATTAGAAAATTTAGAAGCTGCTGCAAATGGCGAAAAAGAAGAATGGACAGAGCTTTATCCAGAATTTGCAAAAATTGCAGAGGAAGAAGGATTTCCTGAAATTGCAAAAACTTATAAGGGTATCGCTTTAGTTGAAAAGAAACATGAAGAAAGATATAGAAAATTATATGAAAATGTAAAAAATAATACTGTATTCAAAAAAGAAAAAAAAGTTTTATGGAAATGCAAAAACTGCGGATTTATTGTAGAAGCTGAAGAAGCTCCTGAAACCTGTCCTGTTTGCAATCATCCACAAAGCTATTTTGAATTATTAGCAGAAAATTATTAAAAACTTTAGTATTTATACAACTTAAAAAGACGCCTCTTTGTGAAGGGGCGTCTTTTTTATATAAATTATTCCAACAATTTATTTCAAAAGTTCTGCTGATGAAAAATCTCTATAGAATGATAATCTTTTAAATATATCAACAGGTATTTCTGTAGGTTCGCCAATTATAAAATTTGCAAAATTCTTAGCAAGCCCAGGACCTAACATTACACCCTGACCACACATTCCCCCAAAAATAAATAAATTATCATAATCTTTTATTTTATCCGCAATTGGCACTCCATCAGGAGTATTAGGATAATAACCTCTCCATGTTCTCCTTATAAAAACATTGCTTAATGTCGGAAGTGTTTCAATCATTCTTCTTGCAATTACCTGCATAAATTCCGATCTTGCATAATCTCCATATATAGATTCATAAGGGGTATAACAAAATATAAATGAACCCTCTTTATTCTGGGTAAAATAAAAATTTTTAGATATTTTGGGTTCATCCGATGATATATCAACAATCATAGGTCCTAAATATTTTTCATAAGGAGCAGAAATACCTCCTTCATGACTATCCGGAAAAACGGGTATTTCAAGATTTAATTTTAATCCTAATTCTCTTATAAATCTCCCGTTCGCCAGAACCAAATTATCACACTTATACTTGTTTTTATCTGTTATTACTGTTGTTATTTTATTTTTTTCTATTATAAAATCGATTACAGATTCATTAAAAGCAAACTTTACTCCATTATTAAGGGAATTTTTATAAAAAGCATAAGCAGATTTTAAAGGAGAAACATTAATATCATCTGGAGAATATAGCCCACCATAATAAATATCACTATTTATATCTGAAACAACATTTTTCAATTCATCTTTAGATAAAAGATAAGATTTTACATTATAATTTTTCAAAACATTATAAGAATTAATAAAATCTTTGTAATCATTTTCATTTTTACAAACATATAAATATCCGCCATCTTTTACATCAAATTCAGCTTTTTTCTCTTCTTCCCATGATTTATAAATATTAATAGACTCCTTACATGCCAAAATTTTAACAGGTTCTGAATGTGAAGCACGCACACCTCCAATAGCAGCTTTATTTTCACCCTGCCCTGGCGATGGATTTTTATCTATAACTAAAACGGATAATCCTTTAGTAGATAAAAAATAAGATAAAGGCAAACCGACACTACCCGCTCCAATAATAATTATATTATAAATCATTGCTATCCTCTTTTTTTAAATGTGCAAAATCTTTCAATTTTATTTCCATTAGAAACGGCCTCAAAGTATTGGTTCTAATCTTCTCTTTAGGAACACCTTTTTTTATCATAATCTTAGGAATATTTTCATTACAGGATTTACCCCCACATGCTCCCATAGTAACCCTTTTTACTGCTTTCATTAAATTTATATCAGTGATCCCCTCTTCTATCATCTCTTCAATTTCCTGTCGTGTAATATGTTCACATCTACAAACAAATTCCGGGTTATAAGAATATTTTGTCTTATCAATATCTACAGGTTTAACATCACTATCAAATAGCCGAATTCCTGCTGCTTTAATTGCTATTTTTTCCTCTTTTACTTCAATCTTTAAAATATTACGTTTTCTATCCGGAGGCCTATTATTAATAGCTTTTATTATTCCCTCTCCAATAATATTTCCTTCATAATCTGTTAATTTAACCTTATCATCTATTTTTATTCTATGGAGACTCAATTCATAGGGTATAAAAGTAAAAAATTTACCATTTTCATTCATAACGAGTGTTATTGCAAGTCCGGGACAAATAGATACGCATCTAAAACATCCTATACAATTATTATTTGTAATCTGTGGAATTTCAAGAAGATTATCTTCTGGAATATAAATAACACCTTTTGGGCATGCAGTTTTACATGGATTACATGGAATTTCTTGAAAACAATGAAGTACCGGAGTATACTTATTTTCAACATGTTCAGGATAATTATTTTCAAAAGTTTTACCTGGCCTACTTTTTAAAATTTCCATTTTTTTATACCATGCGGATTCATCAATTTGAGAATACCCAAATTCTTTTAAAATTTTATTTGCAGCAATTTTGCCTCCAAAAAAGGCAGCACTCGCTTCTGAAATTTCTAAAGCATCACCAGCACTATAATGTTTTAAACCGACCTGTTCTGCTTTTCTTGATAATTCATCAATTGGAGTTAACCCCACACCAATCAAAATAGCATCAACTTCAACAATTTTATTTGAACCTTCTATAATATTAAATTTTTCATCGACTCTGGCAAATTCGGCATATTCTACTTTATCAGCCCCATAAGCTGCAACTATTGTATGAGAAGTCAAAACTGGTACTCCTAATCGAACAATTTTATCTTTATGAACTTTATAACCACTTACATTTGGTAATGCTTCGAGAACAGCAATAACATCAATATCTGCCTGCAAAGCATGATAAGCAGCAATTAAACCAACATTTCCACCACCTACAATCAAAATTTTATCAGCAGGTTTTATCATTTCCTTATTAACAAGTGTCTGAAAAGCACCCGCCCCATATATATTAGGCAAATAAGAACCGGGAAAATGAAGCATTTTTTCTCTCGCACCAGTAGCATTAAGCAATACTTTAGGCTTTACTATAAAATAATCATCAGGACTTATAACCCCAATTGTTTTATCCTCAAAAACTGCAACAGCAGTAGAATTAAGTAATACTCTAATATTATTTTTCTTGGATATTTCTTCTTTTAAATTTTTAGCAATATCAATACCTCGAGTCCCTGCATAACAATCCTTAATTGAACCAAAAAATTGATGAGTTTGCAAAGTTAATTTCCCGCCTAATTCATCTTTATCATCAATTAGTATAATATTCAAATCATAATCTGCAAGCAATAAAGCCGCCTGCATTCCAGCAGGTCCTCCTCCTACAATAACAACATCACACTCAAATTCAATAGGATTATCAAAATCAATATTTTTATTAAATTTTTCTATCTTAAGTTTTCCAATAAGAGGTTCAACCTTCATGCCTTCTTTTAATTTTGTAATACAAGATTTTACAGGTACACCATCAGCAATAACCAAGCACTGAGCACATTGACCATTTGCGCAAAATATTCCCTGCGGCAAATTATCTTTTGCATGTCTCCCCATTATATGAATATCATTACTTATTAATGCTGCCGCTATAGTTACCCCAGAGGGAGCAGTTAACTTTCTTTCCCCATAAAAAAAACTCACCTCATCTGTATATTTTTTTTCTAAAATAGGATGTTTTGTGATGATCTTATTGCCTTCCATAAATTACCCTCTTTTTAAAAAGTTTAGTTTTTATTATATTTAAAAAAAAAATAAATATGTCAAACATTATTTAGAAAAATTAATTTTTTAAATTTTTTTTTTTGATTTGAGAATAAATTAATAAATAAACTTGACAATTTTTCATAATAAAGTTATCTATATATTAAACATAAGGAGGAATTAAAAAAATGGTTACTAAGAAAGATGATAGCCAAATATATAGTGAAAGTATAGAGAAAAATATAAATGATTTTATTGTTTTATTCAGAGCACTACCCAGGAATCAGCAGAAAATTTTTAAAGATTTTTTTAATTATTTCGAAGATTTTCTAAAAAAATTTAAAAAAGAAGAACTATTGCTTCTGGTAAGATTCATCAACTCGCTATTAAACGAAAATGAAAATCCTAAAAAGGAGGATTAAATATGCATAATGCTTTTTATCAAGTACCAGTTCCTAAAAATGAACCTATATATGCTTATGCTCCTGGTTCAAAAGAAAAAAAATTAATAAAAGAAAAGTTAGCAGAATTAAAAAATCAACAATTAGAAATACCATTAATTATTGGTGGTAAAGAAGTAAGAACAGGAAAATTAGGAGAAAATGTTATTCCTCATAATAGAAAACATGTTTTGGCTAAATATCATATGGCTACTGAAAAAGAAGTACAATTAGCAGTAGAAGCATCAAAAAAAGCATGGAAAGAATGGAGTAGAATGCCATGGGTAGATAGAGCATCTATATTCTTAAAGGCAGCAGAATTGTTATCAACTAAATATAGATACACATTAAATGCCGCTACAATGTTAAATCAAAGTAAAACTGTATATCAAGCAGAAATTGATTCAGCATGTGAATTGATTGATTTTTGGAATTTTAATACCTACTATATGTCATTAATTTATAAAGATCAGCCATACTCTCCTAAAGGATTCTGGAATAGAGTAGATTATAGACCATTAGAAGGTTTTGTATTTGCAGTTACTCCATTTAATTTCACTTCAATAGCAGGTAACCTACCAACAAGCCCTGCTTTAATGGGCAACACTGTACTATGGAAACCAGCATCTACTGCTGTATTGTCAGGATATTTTATTATGAAGATTTTACAAGAAGCAGGATTGCCTGATGGTGTAATCAATTTCTTACCAGGTCCTGGTAGAGAATTTGGACCAATTGTTATGAGTCATCCTGATTTTGCTGGCATACATTTCACAGGATCTACTATTACTTTTCAAAATATGTGGAAAGTTATTGGTGAAAATATTTCTAACTATAGAACTTATCCAAGAATTGTAGGAGAGACTGGCGGTAAAGATTTTGTTTTTATTCACAATTCATTTACAGATATTGATGCTCTGTCCACAGGACTTGTAAGAGGAGCATTTGAATACCAAGGTCAAAAATGTTCAGCTGCATCTCGTGCTTATATTCCAAAAAGTTTATGGACTCAATTAAAAGAATCATTAATTGAAACAACAAAATCTATAAAAATGGGCGACGTTGAAGATTTCACCAACTTTATGAGTGCAGTGATTGATACTGTTTCTTTTAATAAACATAAAAACTATATAGAATTTGCTAAAGCAGATCCTGAACATGAAATATTAGTTGGTGGAAAATATGATGATAGTGAAGGATTTTTCGTATGGCCTACAATCGTAGAAACAACAAATCCAAAATCAAAAATGATGGAAGAAGAAATTTTCGGACCAATTTTAACAGTTTATGTATATGATGATAATAAATTTGAAGAAACATTGGAATTATGCGATAGTACATCTCCTTATGGTCTAACCGGATGTATATGGGCTAAAGACAGAACTGCTATCAATAAAGCATTTGATACAATGTGGCATGCTGCTGGTAATTTTTATATCAATGATAAACCTACTGCTGCTGTTGTTGGGCAACAACCTTTCGGTGGTAGCAGAGCATCCGGCACCAATGATAAAGCTGGAAGTATGTTAAATCTATTAAGATGGGCAACTCCTCAAGCAATCAAGGAAACTTTCAATCCTCCTACTGATTATAAATACCCTTTTATGGGTGAAAAATAAATACTAATCTCTCACTATCTCCCTCTTTTTAAAAAGAGGGAGATTTTTTTATTTTTAATAAACTAAATGTAAAATTTATATACTTTATATCAAGATATCAAGTCATTATAAGATATTGAGATTTTATCTCAATTTAGTTACAATTTATTTACCACATTTTAAAAATATTCTTGACTTTTTGTCTACTTTTATTAAATTCTAATAATTTTAACATATAACAAGGAGTTATTATGAGCAAAAAAAAAGTAGCAATAATTGGTGTGGATGGTTTCTCATATAATCTTATTAATAACTATATAAAAAATGATATTTTTTCTGATTTATCAAAAATCTTAAGAAATGGTTTTTTTACAAATATGAAAGTTACAATTCCGGAAATATCCAATGTCTCATGGACAACATTTTTCACAGGAAATAATCCAGCAGAGCATAATATACAAGGTTTTGTAGATTTAAAACCAAATTCATACGAAATTTTTTTCCCTACTTTTGTAGATAATAAAGGCGAATGCATCTGGGATGATTTGGAAAAATATAACAAAAAAACATATGCTCTAAATATCCCCGGAACATACCCGGCACATAAAATAAATGGAATTTTAATTTCCGGTTTTGTAGCTATTGAATTAGAAAAATCCGTTTACCCTCAATTTCTTATTCCTACTCTTCAAGATTTTAACTATATGTTAGATGTTGATACAAAAGATGCTCAAAATAAGCTAATTAGCTTTTTAGATGAAATAAGATATAGTATTGAAATTAGAAAAAAAACTTATAATTATTTATGGGAAAAAGACGATTGGGATTTGTTTATAGGGGTATTAACCGAAACTGATAGGCTTAATCATTTTCTCTTTGATGCAGCTTTTGATAGTTCAAATGAATATCATAATAAATTCATAGAAATTTACCAAATGGTAGAAGACTTTATTTCATTTTTCTATAATAAATGTGATGAAAATACTGAATTTATAATCCTATCCGACCACGGTTTCACAAAAATAAAACAGGAATTCTATATTAACAATTGGTTAAAAGACAAAGGTTATCTATTGCTTAATACAAAAAATATGTTCGAATTAGATAAAATATCTTCTGATAGTAAAGCTTTCGCACTGGATCCAACAAGAATTTTTATTCATTTAAAAGATAAATACCCAAAGGGAACTATAGATAGCTCTCAAAAAAATAAAATTCTCAACGAAATAAAAAATGAACTCCTGGAAATTGAATATAATGGAGAAAAAATTATAAAACAAGTCTATTTTAAAGATGAAATTTTTGAAGGGACTTATGCTGATAGATCTCCTGATTTAGTTTATATAACAAATCCCGGTTTTGACAGTAAAGGAAGGATGATTGCAGATTCAATTTTTGGAAAAACTCATCTTCAGGGAATGCATGTTAGAGATGATGCTGTATTTTTCACAACTAATAAAAATTTAACATTAGAAAATAATTATATCGGTGAAATCAAATCAAAAATTTTAAATTATCTATTATGAAAGAAACATTCAAACCTATCAAAGCACAATCTATTGGATTAATTACAAATTATAAATGCACATTCTCATGCAAACATTGCCTCTATGCATCCTCTCCTTATATTGATGAGAATATCAATGAAAATAATTTATATAAAATTATAGATCTGATAAACGAAAATTTACCATACGTAGATTTACATATAGGAGGCGGTGAACCTCTACTTAATTACGAAACTATAATAAAACTACTAAAGTATATCCATACAAAATCAAATATAAATCTGGAATATTTAGAAACAAATGGCTTTTTATTATTAAAAAATACAGACAAAAAACTTCAAGAATTAAAACAAACAGGATTAAAAACATTATTATTAAGCATTGATCCCTTCCATGGGGAATTTATTTCTGTAAATCAATTAAAATTTCTATTAAATAAAATTATTGAATATTTTGGAGTTAATGGACTATTCCCATGGCATCCCGAATATTTACAATATATGGAAAAACTTGCTCCTAACTCCACACATAAAATAGAAGAATATTTCCAACACTTCGATATTACAGATATAACAACACAATTAACAGGAATTACTTATATTCATCCTGGGGGAAGAGCGGCTTTTTTTCTGGCAAAATATTTAAAAAAATATAAAGCAGAAGATTTATTAAATATAGACTGTTCTAGTAAATTAGCTTCTCCAATACATGCCCATATTGACTATGCTGGAAATTATATAACAGGATTTTGCAGCGGATTACGTATAGGGGAAAATACATTTTTTAACCCTAAAAAACTATATAATGAAGGTATAAATTTAAAAAATTATCCAATTTTAGACATTTTAATTAATCATGGATTAAAAGGATTACTAAACTTTGCTATTGATAAAGGATATAAATCGCAACCAGAAGGCTATGTATCTCCATGCCATTTATGCCTTGATATTAGATTATTTTTATTTAATAAAAATCATTATAACTCATTATACCCCCGCTTTTTTTATATAGATCTAATTAATCGATTAAAAGGAGGTACGTGATGGAGAAGAACATTAAAACAATTGAAGAAATCAATGAGAAGATAAAAAGAGGTAAGGCAGTAGTTGTTACTGCCGATATGATGTCTGAAATAGTTGAAGAATTAGGAGCCAAAGAAGCGGCAAAAAAAATAGATGTAGTTACTACTGGAACATTTGGCGCAATGTGTTCTTCTGGTGCAATCCTAAATTTTGGGCACACGGATCCTCCAATGAAAATGACAGAAGTTTATTTAAATAATGTACCAGCTTATGGATATTTAGCAGCTGTTGATGTTTTTATTGGAGCAGCTCAACCATCAACAACTAAATCAATCCAATATGGTGGCGCTCACCTTATAGAAGATTTAGTTGCAGGTAAAAAAATAAATTTTTTAGCTTACGGTTCACCTACTGATTGTTACCCAGGAAAACAAATACAATCCGTAATTACAATAGATGATGTTAATCAAGCTATATTGATTAATCCAAGAAATGCTTATCAAAGATATAATGCTGCTACAAATTCCTCAAAACGAACCTTGTATACCTACATGGGAATGTTAATTCCAAACTTTGGCAATGTGAAATATTCCACTTCAGGCTCACTCTCCCCCCTAATAAATGATCCAGATTATGAAACTATTGGTATCGGGACAAGAATTTTCCTTGGCGGTGGTATTGGCTACATCATAGGTGAAGGTACCCAACATAATCCCGGGACTCAATTTGGTACTCTAATGGTAAAAGGTGATTTAAAACAAATGAATTCTAAATATTTAAAAGGAGCAACTTTTAAAGGCTATGGAACTTCTTTATTTGTTGGTATCGGTATTCCTATCCCTATCTTAAATGAAGGACTTGCTAAAAAAACTGCAATTAAAAATGAAAATATCATGGTTAATATTATAGACTATAGTATTCCAAAATTGGATAGACCAGTAGTAAAGCAAGTTTCATATAAAGAATTATTATCTGGTTTTGTGGAAATTAATGGAAAAAAAGTAAAAGCAAGTCCAAATACAAGCTTGAGAATTTCCAAAGAAATTGCAAATGAACTTAAATCATGGATAGAAAACGGTAAATTTTTACTAACAGAGCCAATAGAGCGTTTGCCTATTGAAAGAAAATTCAAACAATTTAAAGTTAATAAAGAAAAATTACTACTCCGTGAAGAAAATATTCAAATTCAAAATAAAACACTCAAAAACAAAATTAATAAAGATGAAAATTTATGTATTGATTGCGGAGCATGTATTTCTGTATGTCCTGTTGATGCCTTATATTTTGATGAAACCTACACATTACAAATAGATTACAATCTTTGTACAAAATGTGAAATATGCACGAAAATCTGTGTAAGAGGAGCATTAGCATTAGGTGATTAATAGATACAAAATCCATATAAAAGAAACTATCGCAAATATCATCTGTGATGAAAAATTTTATAATTTAGCTATTGAAGAAATTTTTAAAGTAAGAGAAACTATCGAAAATTTTATAAAAAAACATCCTGAATTCGCAAAATCTTATACTCCAATTGCTGAAAATCCAGAATATCCAGAAATTATTAATCAGATGTGTAAAGCATCATCACTTGCAAATGTCGGCCCAATGGCCGGCATTGCAGGTGCTATTGCATATTTTGTTGCAAAAAAAGTAGTCTCTGCTGGTGCTAATTTCTTTATTTTTGATAATGGAGGAGATATTGCATTAAAAATTAATAAACCAATAACTGTTGGTATCTTCACAGGTGAGCATAAAACTAATAAGTTCGGCATAAAAATCAAACCTAAAAAAGATATATTCGGAATTTGCACCTCATCTGGGAGAATTGGACATTCATTCAGCTATGGTAGCACAAATGCTACAACTATTATAGCCCAAAATCCGATTATTGCTGATGCCTTTGCAACCTTTATAGGAAATCAAATCAAAAAAGAAGACAAAAAAGATATTGAAAACATATTAGAAAAATTTAATATATCTGAACTTGAAACTATAATTGTCATAATAGGCCAATACATAGGTTTTATTGGGCACCCTGTTGAATTTGTTAAAACAAATGTAGATTTTAACCTGATTGCAAAATAAATAAAGAGGGATCCTATGAAAGTTTTTAAAATAGGCGGCTCTTGCTTAAAAGATTCAAAAAATATTAATAATGTTATAAAAATAATAAATAATGAAAATGAAAAACTTGCCCTTGTACTGTCAGCCGTATCTGGAATCACTGATTTAATCATTAAAAGCACAAAAAATTTTGATAAAGATTTAATGATAATTGATAAATTAATAGCAAAAGTCTACGAGAAGCATATTTTATTATTAAAAAATAATATAAACAATAAAAATCTATTAGAATCAACAACTAATAAAATTAATGAAAAATTAGAAGAACTAAAAAGAATTCTATATGGCGTACATTACATTGGAATTATACCAGATTTTATGTATCCTAAAATAATAAGTTTTGGCGAACGACTATCTATCATTCTCCTTGAAGGCATACTAAAAGATAAAGGGATAGAAGCAAAATCTTTCGAATCTGAAGATTTAAATTTATTAACAGACAATGCCATTGATAATGCAACTGCCAACTTAAAAGTAGTAAAAGAAAATATTCAAAATATATTAGTCCCAATAATCAATGATGGTGTAATTCCAATTATTACAGGATATTATGGAATAACAGAACATGGTAGAGTAGCAACATTTGGAAGAAATGGAACTGATTATAGTGCTGCTGTAATAGCTTATGCGCTAAATGCAGATGAATTAATAATATGGAAAGATGTTGATGGTTTTATGACTGCAAATCCATCGAAAGTAAAGAATGCTCAATTAATCCCCCATCTATCATACTATGAAGCAGCTGAGCTTTCATATTTTGGTGCTAAAATATTGCATCCAAGAACTATAGAGCCTCTTATTAATGTTAATATACCCGTCTATTTAAAAAATTTCTATAATCTTGAATCTCCAGGTACAAAAATATGGAAACATAGCATAGAAACAGATGGCATTATTAAAAGTGTCACCTATAACGATAATATTTCTGTTCTAAAAATTTACGGTGCAGGTGTTGGTATAAAACCTGGCATAATCTCGGAAATCGGTAAGATATTATCCCATAATGGAATCAATATTTACTCCGTCATAACATCTCAAACATGTATCAATCTATTTTTAGATAAAAACGATGCTATTGATGCTTATGATGCTATAAAATTCTTATGCGGAGGTGTTATCGAAAAAATTGAACATACAGAAGATATTGCCCTTGTCGCTGTTGTTGGGGACGGGGTTTTGCAAACTCATGGACTTGCTGCAAAAGTATTTTCAGCTGTGGCAAACGAAAAAATAAATGTAGAAATGATATCCTCTGGGGCTTCCGAAGTTTCCTACTATTTTATTGTAAAAAAAGCTGATCTTGACCAAACTTTAAATGCTGTGCATAACGAATTTTTTAAGTAAAAAATACAACCTCTAACATCTTATAATTAAAAAATTAAAACCAATGTAGAGTTAAAACCAATGTTTTAACTCTACAGGTTTATATTGTGGAATATGTTTTTTACTAATCATAAAAGCATTTGAAGGACAATAGTTCACACACCTAACACAAATAATACATTTATCAGTAATAATGGGGAATCCTTCTTGCGAATAAGATATTGCACCAACAGGACAAATTTTTGCACAAATCCCACATTTACTACATTTATTATTATCAACACTAATTATCTTTCTAAATACTTTCCAGAGTAAATCAAATTTGGAAAATAACCTCATAAAATCTGAAAATATTGGTGCACGGCGCCATTTTATCTTGCCATTTATCAAATCTATAGCAAAATTCTCTGCTTCTTCTAAAGATTTTTCTATAATAAGCCTATTTTTATCAAAATTTTGTTTAGTATAATTGCTGGGCATTCTAAATTCCTTTGCTCCAATACAATTATAACCTTTATTTTTCAAAACCATTTTCAAAGGACCAACAATTCCTCCAGAAAAAGACGCCATTGTATCAGCCATAAATACATCAATATTCATCGAATAAACATTCGGCAAATTATAAAAAAAATCCCATACAAACTTATTGGTAGATTGTAAATGAACCGGAAAAGCTAATCCAATTAATAAATTATCTTCTAATAATACCTCTGGCTTCTTCTCTATTTTCATAAGATTTACATTAAATCCCTTACTTCTTAAAACATCTGCAATTTTATTAATAACTAAAAAAGTATTTCCTGTACCTGAAAAATAATAAATATCAATTCTTTTATACTTCATTTATCTGCCCTTCTTTGCGGTTAAAAATAATACGGACAACAAAACCCTTTTGCCCATCAAGATTAAATGCACTAATTTTACCCCCCATTAATTCAATAAATCTTTTAGAAATAGCCAGCCCAAGACCGGATCCAGAATTTTTTGTAGTAAAATATGGCTCAAAAATCTTATTTAAAATTTCTTCCTCTACCCCTTTACCATTATCTATAATATCTATAATTAATTTATCGTCATCTGAATGTAACTTTATAATAACAAAACATTTTTCTTTATCGCATGCTTGAATAGCATTATTTACTATATTGATAAAAACCTGAAACAAACTATCTTTATTAGCTTTTACTTGAACATTATCTGACAAATTATTTTCAAATTTTATAAAATCTATTTTCTTTGAATTAAAAAAAACTATAATATCTTTTATAACATCAACAATATTAATATATTCTAATTCTCCTAAATCCATTTTTGCCATATCTAAAAATTTCCTGCTTAAAGAAGCTAATAAATCAATACTATATTCAAATTGTTGAGCGATCTCTGGAAAAGTTTTCAAAAATTTCTCTTTATCAATTCGATATAAATCCATAAGATGTTGTATAGATAATTTCATTGGAGTTAATGGATTCTTTATCTCATGAGCAATTTCTCTTGCAAGTTGATTAATTAATCTATCTCTTTCTAAATCAAATACCTTTTTTCGTTCCTTTTCTAAATTTTCAGATAAAAAATTAATTGTTTTTGCTATCTTTGAAATCTCATCATTCCCAACTATATCAATTTTATACCTGCTTCCTTTTTTTAAAACTAATGGTAACTTTTTTATTATTAATTCTGTATTATGAGAAATTCTTTTATTCCAAAAAATAATAATTATGCTAAATAAGAGCAAAATAACAAAAAGTATTACTAAAAGTTTATCATATAATGAATAAAGTAACTCATAATTAAATTCACTTTTATAAACAAAAAATAACATATTATTATCAAAATTATCTATATCTGACTCTAATAAAAAATAAATATTATTATTCAAAATAAAATAAGAGTCCCCCTTCTCTTTCAAAGACAAATATTTACTATAATTAATTAAGTCAGGAAAATCCTCATAATTTATAGGAAAATTAAAAATCTTACCATTATAATAAATAGCAAATTTTACATTAAGTGCATTAAAAAAATATATAATGTCATTATAAGAAATTTTATAAAACAATACTATTTTACCAAGAAAAATATCTCCTTCATATTCTGGATATACAGACACAATAAAAAGATGATTTTTATAATAATAAAAAGAATAAGAATTATCCCATGATTTTTCTATAAAATCAATTACTTGATCATTGAAAAAACTATCATCACTATTGTTACTATGAATTAACTGGCCATTATTGTCAAAAATATAAAAATACCCCAAATGCTCATCGAAAGCTCCCATTCTAATTTTATCAACATAGACATTAATATTAAATCTAAAATAATTATTAACTTCTTTATTAGCCCTTTTATATTGTTCCCTATCCTTTTCTATAATAATAAAATTTAAATAAAAAAATAAAATAAAATACAAAATAACTGAAGATATTATTAAAACTAAAAATTCCAGGAAAACATATTTATATGCAATTCTTGATTTAATAATATTGAAAATATTTAAATTGTCATGATAAACTATTTCCCATAAAAGATAAAATAAAAATAAAATAAAAATGAAAATTATTGATTTAAAAATAAAAGCAATCAAATTAACAGGACTTATATTTGAAATATATATAACAATTGTATGTCCATCAACATTCTCATCATCAATTATATCTATATAATTAAACAAATTATTACTTTCTTTAACTTCGTGTAAATTCTGAGGGAATATATCATATCTATTTCCTTTATACAAATAATTGTAATATTCTCCTACATATATTGGAAAACAACGATTTGAATATTCTATTATACTACTAAGTTCCTGTGGTAATACTCCAAAAATTTGATAATTGTCAATCCAGAATTGTAAATTTTTTTCTAAAAATGGGAAAAAATACTTCTCTTCACCATTATTCAAAAAAACAAAATAAAATTTACTTCCACTATAAAAAAAACTTCCCACTTCTATTCTTTTAGTAATACTAAGTAGTTCTTCTTTATTATCTTCAAAAAATTTTAAATACATATAGGGTAAATTAAACTTCTCTATATAATCTCCTTTAATTCTAATATATGGTATAAATAAAATCATCCTATTGGGATCTTTATATTTTTCTAAATCATTGTCAAAAATAAAACCTGAAAAATCTTTTACAACTTCTTTTGTTTTCGTCCATTGAAACATTATTTCAACAAAAAAAATAATAAATAATGATAAAAATAACGATACTAAAATAATAATCCTATTTGAAAAAAAATTAAATATTAAAAACAATGAATAAATAATTATAAATATAATACCTATAAATAAATTGAGGGAAAAATATAATAAAACACCTAAAGAAATAAAAAATAATATAATAAATCTTGATTTACATAATTTTGCAAAATCTTTAATTTGATATATTAATATCATTACAAGAGATAATAATATAAAATATATCATACTATCATTATCAAATGGCAAAAAAGTCTTAAAATTTAAAATATATTCTCTACTATCACTAAAAATTCCTCCCAAAATAAAAAAAATAAATATCCATTGCAATACTACATAAAAAATATATTTTCTATTCTCTATCAAAAAATCTTTCTTTAAATTAATATTAAAAAAAACAAACAATAGGATTAAAAAAATTATACCATGGATATAAAAAAATATATTCAAAGGGAAAAAAAAGATAAAATCAATATCAAGTGTAATATCATTTGTGCTTGTAAAATATGAAAAATTAATAAAAAATAATAAAATAAAAATTATAAAAAAAAATAAATATTTGACTTTTTTATTATTTATTGAACTTATTAAAAATAAAATCAGAGCAAAATAAAAAAGAACAATCAAATAATCAAAAATTGATTTTTTATAATAAGGGTTGTTATAAACTAAAATATTATACCCATCAAAAAGCTCATATTTTAATAACAATTCATTTTTTAGTTCATCAAATTTAAAATTATAATGAGGAAAAGACCAAAAAATATTTTCATTATTATTACTGGTTTTTAATAAAATAATTATATGATTATCAAATTTATTTATAATTTTGTTAAAAATATTATAAAGTCTTTCTTCTCCTTCTAATGATGTTTTTTTAATATTATTATATATTTCTTCTCTATAATTATTTAGTTCATTAATAAAAAAATCATTAGAAAAATTTTGCTTACTGCTAAAATAAAAATATATCAAAAAAGAAAAAAATAAAATTATAATAATTAAAAAATATTTTCTAAACACTTTGTAAAATAATAATCTTATTAATTATATAATCCTTATCCTTAATAAAAAATATTTTAAAAGATAAACTGCATTGTTTATTTCTCTTTAAATCAACAGCCTCAAGTATAATCTTTTCTACTTTATTATCACCCTCTATAATCTTACTATCTTTTATTTTATTAAATTTATACTTCTTTAAAAAATTCATAAAAATAAATTTAGCCTGATTTTTGGAATAAATTTTACCTTTTATATTTAAGTTGGTTGATTTAATACTAACAAATATCTCATCACTAAAATAATTCACTAACAAATCCGGATTTGATATTATTTTTTTACTGAAAAAGTTAGCATAAGTTATGTTAATATAAAAAATACTAATAAAAATAATAAAAAAACTAATCTTTTTCATAAATCTATTTCTTTTTTAGTTTTTATTTGATTTAATTTATAATTTACAAAATTATAAAATTCATCTTGTAGCTCATCATTTAATATATTAAAAATAGCTTCTTTCATATATGATTCTATTGACTCAAAAAAATCATCTGGTAAATCTTCAAAACGAATATTTGTGTCCCATGTTTCATTATATTTATTTATAAAAGAATTAATGTACATTAAAAGTTCCGGATTTGCTCTATCAATGTTAAAAATAATATCTATATCAATTCCTGGTAATGATTTCATAAAATTAATCCTTTTTAGGTTTATAAAAAATAGCAAAAGGAAAAACAACAATAAAATCAAAAGTCAAAATTATAGGAGCTATAACCATTGAAATGGTCCCATCAACACTCAAACTTAAAAAATACATACCAAGTATTAATAAAAATACTCCTATAGCTAACATATAATAATTAATCCTACTAAACGAAAGTTTTTCTTCAGCGCTCATCCCTTTTTTCTTCATTATTAAACGCTCCTTTTTTTCTTTTAACAATAAAAAATATAATAAGTTTCAATTATTTAATTTACTCTAATAAAACTTTTTCCTTTTAAATGAAAAAAATAAATAGAAGAATTAGTTCTTTTATATTTTGTAAAATTATACCTGCCGGCTATTCCCTGGTAATTAGATAAAGTATCAAGATAATTTAATAAATCTGCACGCCTACTATAACCCTGTTTACAGCCAGAAAGGATTAAATTAATAGCATCATAAGATTTCAAAGCTATATTAGAAGGAGACTTTCCATATTTAGCTTTATATTGAGAAATAAAATTATTTTTTTCTACATTATTCAGTTCAGACATATCAATATCAGACGCAATAATAGCTCCTTTTATAAAATGATAATCAATTGAAAATAATTTATCATTCATCCAGATAGAATTTCCTATAAATCTACCACTAATTAATTTTGAAATAATCTGAGGAACTAAATATAAAACATCGTTTATTTTACTTGCAGGTATAAAAATCCCGTCCAATTTATAAAATTGCCTTACACTATCTTCAACTGTAACAGTATCAATTAAATCAATATAAGATGAATCTGATAATATTTTATTTATAAAATCATCTAAAAGATTTCTATAATCCTGTTGACCTTCATCATAATATAAAGTATCAATGACCCTTGCACCAAGTTTTTCTGCTAAATCAGCAAAACTTCGCACAATTTTCTCGCCATAAGAACTTAACGGGGCTATAATCAAAAAATTATGCATCTCCTCATGACTAACACAATATTCTGCAATAGCACGACCTTGAATCGTCGTAGGAACACTCATCTGATATACAGTATTTCCAAGATTAGTAAAACTATCAATAACAACAGTAGGCGCGATCAATGGTATATTATAAATACCAGCTAATATTCCTGCTGCTATAGAAGAAGATGCTCTAATAGGGCCAATCAAAGCAAGAATACTATCATTTAAAAAATCTCGTTTAAAAATTTCTGCGGTCTTTATTGGATCTCCCCTATTATCAAAAGCCACAAGTTTAACTTTGTAATTTGATTCTCTATTAAAATTATCTAAAAGAAGTTTAGCTGAATTCAAAAAAGCTTCTCCATAAAATTGATATTTTCCAGACAATGGAGCTATAATAGCAATTTTATTATTTATTGCTAAAAAACTATCAATCTCTTTTAGATAGCGTTTAATCACATAACTCTTAAAATCAGGATATTCGTCTCTCAATTTAGTAAATAAAACTTTTGCTTCCTGCATTTTATTCATATCATAAAATTTTAAAGCATTAAAATAAAGCAAATTTTTTATAAAAATATCATTTTTACACTGACCAAGCAAAAAAGAATAATCTTCAAATTTCAAATCTTCAAAAAAAGTATCTTCAATAAAATTTAATATCTTTTCTCTAAGATATTCATCATTTTTAGCATATAATAAAGATTTATCCAAAGTTAAAATTGTATTGCGATAATCAAATCTAGCTTTATAAATTTTTGCCAAAATAAATAAAGAAGTTCCTACGCTTGAAGAATCATTATAAGCAGATAAGATATTATTAATTATATATTCTGCTTTATTAAGCGCTCCTAATTCATACAAAGAATTAGCTTTAATCAATAATAATGATAAATTATGTATATTATTTTGAGGAAATCTGCTATTATAGTCATCTATATAATTAACAACCTGTGAAAAATTTTGCTCTTTATATTGTTTTAAAATAAAATCAAAATATTTATCAGGATCACTTTTATAAGCCTCATCCTGATTTTGCTGTCCTAAAATACTAATGTAAAATAAAACAATAAAAATAAATAATTTTTTCATATAAAAAATAAAGCCCTTCCAACATTAAGAAGGGCTTAAATATTTAATTTACCAAAATTCTCTGGAATTATTGAATCAAGAAATTTTTTAGTTTTAAAATATTCTAAATCCAATATTTCATTTTTGTCTATCTTGCCAAAAACATTAGTAAGCAAACTTTTTTCAACATAAATATCAGCTTCTTTTCTCAAAGCAAGAGCAATAGAATCGCTAGGTCTGGCATCAAAATTATAAATATCATCACCTTTCTTCAAGATTAAAGAAGCAAAAAAAGTATTATTCTGAAGTTTATAAATAATTACCTTTACCAATTCTATTCTAAATTCATCCAGTATATTCAACAATAAATTATGAGTAAGCGGTCTTGGTGGTTCTTTCTTTGCAAGAGAAAGAGTTATACTGTAAGCTTCTTCATCTCCTATTACCATTGATAAATTCATACTTCCATCAAAGGTTTCTAAAAAAATAATAGGAGATTTAGTATTAAAATCAAAAGTAATACTTTTGACTCTAATTTTTAAAAATTCAGGCATATTTTAATCTTTTTTTACAACCCAAACTTTAATGTTAGCAATAACATCGTGTTCTAATTTTATTGGTACTTCATACACACCTAATTTTTTAATATGAGAATCCAATAATACTTGATTTTTATCTATATCAAAATTCTGCTGCTGCAATTCTTCTGCAATAATCTGTTCTGTAACGGATCCATATAATTGGTCTTCTTCCCCCGCTGCCATTGAAATAGTTAACTGAATCTTCTCAAGTTCTGATCTTAATTCTTCTGCTTTAGCAATTAATTTTCTTCTCTTTATTTCTCTACTCTTCTTTTCCATCTCCCACATTTTTAAATAGCCTTTTGTCTTAGGCATTGCATATTTTTTAGGAATTAAATAATTTCGAGCATAACCCGGAGCAACTTTAACAATATCACCTGCTTTTCCTAAATGTTCTACATCTTCTCTTAAAATTACTTCCATTGTTTATCTCCTTTTCATCATAATGTTAAACGACTTATCTTTTGTTTCCAATCAAAAAAATAATCTAAAATCCCAACTAACATCAAAAAAAGTAATAAAAAAGGTCCTAAAAATAATAAAGAAAAAATTATAAAAAGCAAGATAAAAATGTTATTTTTCAAATTTTTAATACCGCTTAAAACAATAACTGTACCATAAAAAATATAAATAGCCAATACTATCAACATCAAATTTAAACCAATAACAAAAATTTTTCCTTTAAAAAAAATCTGTACCACAAGACTAAATATTAAAACCAACATCCAAAATTTATCCAGAACAATATTATCAATTGTTAAATAATTTTTTATAAATAGCCTCTTTTTAAAAAACGAACTATTTAAGAAGTAAAAAATAATAAAATATAAAACAAAATTCTGAATAAAAGTAGAAAAGAAAAAAATCTTTAAAAAGAAAGGAATTAATTTTTTAATAATAAAATCCTTAGTAATAAAATTATTATTCTGAAAATTTGGAGTTATTGAATTAATATTCTTATTAAAACTTTCCTGTAATTCAGATAGCACCTTTGAATATTCAGCTTTATTAACATAATAATATAAAAACTCATTTGAAGTAATCAATAAAGCCACAAATATCACCAAAGAAATCATTGATATTATCAAATAAAATTTTTTATCCTCAAAAGAAGAGAAAAACCAACTTGATATATGAATACTTACAAGATAAATTGCACCAACCCAATTAACTATAAAAATTCCACAAACAAAAGGAATAAGAAAAGCAAATAAAAGAAAATTTTGTAAATTCTTTTCTAATCTAACAAAATAATTCGCAGAATAATAAAATAAAAACAATAAACCAAATATAGATATTTGAGGCAAAAACTTAACAAGTAATATATAAATAGAAAAAAATAACAAATATAAAAAAAGATTTACATCACTATAGAGTTTGATTTTGCTAAACATATTTAATAACAAAAAAAGGGGGAAATCTCCCCCCTTCCAGTTTTTTAACCAGTTATATCTACAACAAAAGGCAAGAACGCAAGATGTCTTGCTCTTTTAATTTCTTTTGCTATACGTCTTTGGTGTTTAGCACAAACCCTTGTAAATCTTCTTGGTATTATTTTACCAGATTCAGTGGTGAATTTTTTTAATATTTCAAAACTTTTATAATCTATAATTAGACCTTCTCTACAAACTGGACAGTTTCTTTCTTTTTTTGTTAATCTTCGTCTATTTTCCTCAGAAGATGGAGCTTCTGCTTCTTCAGAATGCTCTTCTACTTTCAAATTAATATATCGGAGGATATTCTCGTCCATATTATAACGATTTTCTAAATTTTTAACAAAATCTTCCGGGACCTTATAAATAAATCTAACATAATACCCTTGTGTATTCTTTTTAATAGGGTAAGCAAAATTTTTAAGCCCCCAATTATCAACCTTTACAATTTCCCCATTAGCATCTTTGATCATCTTAAAGTACTTATTGTTCAAAAATTCTTCTAATTGTTGTTCATCAAACTGTGGTTTTACAACTATAAATCCTTCATAAGTTCTCATAATTTCTCTCCTTTGGACGTTAAGACCCCACAATATCTTGTGGAGCAGGTTTCACTTTTTTATTAATACTACTCATCACAAAATCTATACCTTTATTTTTCCATAAAAAAATAGCTTCCTTTGCTCTGGAAAAAATGCTGTCTAATTGACTTAACTCTTCACTATCAAAATCAGCTAAAACAAAATCTTTTAATTCTACATTATCAGGTTTAGGACCAATACCAAATCTTAAACGCGGAAATTCTGTAGTTCCTAATTCATCAATGATCGATTTTAAACCATTATGTCCGCCATCAGAACCTTTTTTCCTTATCCTAATAACACCAAAAGGAAGACTAACATCATCGAAACATACCATTACATCTTCTAACTTAATGTTATGAAAATCAATTATTTCCTTAACTGCTATCCCGCTATTATTCATAAAAGTCATTGGCTTAATAAACAAAAAATTCTTTACAGATAAAAACTCATAATGCTTCTTTTTTTTAAAAGAAACATTTATTGAACTTAGTTCCTTAACACAATAATCAACAAACAAAAAACCTACATTATGTCTATTTTTCTCATAAAGTTTACCAGGATTACCAAGTCCAATAATACATCTATCCATTATTATTCTTCAGCTTCTTTCTTACCTTTTTCTATCACTTCAGGTTCTACTTCTTCATTTTCTACAGTAACTTCTTCTTCCGAAGCAGGTTCTGCAATTCTTACAACAACTGTTGTTTCATCTTCTAAAATTTTATAATCTTCTGCTTTTAAATCACTTACATGAATAGAATCACCTATATTCAATTCTGTTACATCTACTTGAATACTATTAGGAATCTTATTAGGTAAAGCTTCTATTTCTAAGCTTTTCAATGGTTGTTCTAACAAACCACCTTCCTTCATGCCTTTCGCATAACCGACTATCTCAATAGGCACTTCAACAGAAATAGGTTCATCCATAGAAATAGCAAGAAAATCAATATGAACTAATTTTTCTGTTACAGGATGCCTTTGAATTTCTCTTATAACAGTAAAATAATCTTCTTTTTTATCTTTTAATACTAAATTAACAATAGTTGCTTCTGAAAGACCTTCATGAAAAGCTTTTACCAAAGCTCTTTCAGGAAGCTGAATCATAATATTTTTATCAAGACTTTTACCATAGATAATAGCAGGAACAAGTCCATTTTTTCTTAGCTTTTTTATTTCCGATTTACTAAGATAATCCCTTGTTTCCACCTCAATTTTAAAGGTTTGCATAATAGTACTCTCCTTTATGCGTTAAATAAAAATGTAAATTATTCAGCTGACTGTTGAGAAGTTACATTCTGATTTTTTACTTTAGTATATTCATTCAATACAGCTTCTTCTATTTTTTGTCTCATTTCTCTAGTAATTGGATGCGCTATATCTTGAAATACGCCATCTTTTCTTCTTTTATTTGGCATAGATACAAAATATCTCTCTTTTCCATTAATTACTTTCAAATCTCTAATAACAAATTCATTATCAAGAGTAATGTTCGCAAAAGCTTTTAACTTATCTTCATTCATCAATGTGATTTTTACTTCTGTTACTTCCAAGGTAATACCTCCGTTTTAGATGTTAAAAAATTCAATTGTTAGCCTCCATAAAAGGCTCCACCACACAAAAATTACAATTTTTAAAAGGAAAATTATTTAAAACTCTATCAATATCTTCTACATTTTCAAAGAAACCAAACATTGTAGAACCACTACCGCTCATAGCTGATAATACCGCTTTATTTTCATAAAGAAAATTCTTAATATCCAATAACTCCGAATACATTTTAAAAACAACTTTCTCTAAATCGTTTTCTACAATTTTAGCCAAACAACTAAAATCAACAATCCTTTTCTCTTCTTTTAAAAGGTTCTCTATTTTAATAAAAAAATCACTTTTTGTCAATGAAAAATTATAGCTTTTATAAACATCAGATGTGGATATATTATATTTCGGAAAAATTAACAAAATTTTATAATTTTCAATACCAATAATATCTACAGGAAACAAAATATCTCCCCGCTCAATTCCAATTGCTGGAGTTTTATAAAAAAAATAAGGAACATCCATTCCTATTTTTTTCCCATACTCAACCTTTTGAGACATAGATAAATTCAAACCAAAATACCTATCAAAAAAATTTATTAAATATGCAGCATTGCTACTTCCACCTCCCAATCCTCCACCATGAGGTATCTTTTTGTTTAAATATAAATAAAAATTAGATGGAATATCAAAATCGTTTTTCAATAATCTATACGCCTTATATAAAGTATTGGATTCATCAAATGCTAAATTTATATTACTTTCAAATTTAGGTAAAGATAAATGATTATCAAAATTAATGATAATTTCATCAAAAAGTTTAATTTTCAAAAATAGTGTATAAATATTATGATAATTATCTTTTCTTTTGTCTAAAATTTTAAGACCTAAATTAATTTTAGCCGGAGAATATATTATTGATTGTTCTTGAACCATTCAATAGTTTTCCTGAGTCCCTCATGGATGTTTACCTTAGGTTTCCACCCAAGAATCTTTTTAGCACGTGAAATATCAGGTTGCCTAACTTTAGGATCATCTTGAGGCAATTCTTTATATACAATTTTACTTTTACTACCAGTTTCTTTTATTATCATACGAGCTAATTCCAAAATTGTCATTTCAGCAGGATTGCCAATATTAACAGGTTCATTAAAATCAGACAACATTAATTTATATATCCCATCAATCAAATCACTAATATAACCAAAAGAACGAGTCTGTGAACCATCCCCGAAAATAGTTATATCCTCATTATTTAAAGCCTGATTAACAAAAGTAGGTATTGCTCGCCCGTCATTTTTTCTCATTCTTGGGCCATATGTATTGAAAATTCTAACAATCCTTGTATCTACTCCATGGTATCTATGATAAGCCATAGTCATAGCCTCTGCAAATCTTTTAGCTTCATCGTACACACCTCGTAAACCTATAGGATTTACATTCCCCCAATAATCTTCCTTTTGTGGATGAACAACTGGATCTCCATAAACTTCTGATGTTGAGGCTAATAAAAATTTAGCTTTTTTTTCTTTAGCAAGTCCTAAAGCCTTATGAGTTCCTAATGAACCTACTTTTAATGTTTGAATGGGCATTTTTAAATAATCTATCGGAGATGCAGGAGAAGCAAAATGTAAAATAAAATCTAAATCACCTTTTATATATATATAATTTGTAACATCATGCTTGATAAAAGTAAAATTTTTATTAGTTAAATGCGAAATATTATCAATATTACCTGTACATAAATTATCCATAGCAATTACTTCATGACCTTGATCTAACAAAAATTCACACAAATGAGAACCTATGAAACCAGCTCCCCCTGTAATTAAAATCCTCATATTAAACCTTTCTCTTTACACTTTTCTAAAATATTATTCACAGTCAAAGAAATATCACTATTTTGATGATCTTTTAAAATTAATAAAATATTAATAAAAGGTTCATAATTTTCATCTTCAAGACTCTGAAGCACTCCAAGTATAGCCAATTCATCATCACTTGCTAAAATTTGTTTTACATATTCCTCAACATTTTCTACCCCAAATAAAATTAAATTTCTTGCTGCGATATACCTAACCCACATATTAGAATCTGAAAGCAAACTAATTACATGTGGAATAGCCGGGATATATTTAAAATTTGCAAGAGTAACTGTTGCTATTTGTTTTATCTGATCATCCTCATCATATAACAATTGCAAAATTTTCTCAGCCGATTCTTTTGAATCCATTCTCGCCAAAGCTTCAACTGATAACTTTCTAATTTCCCTATTTGGAGATGACAAAGATTCTTCTAAAACAGGAATAACATCTCTTACTCCTATCCATCCCAGTGCCTTAATAGCTTCTACTTTTAAATTGTCATCTTCAGAATTCAATAATTCAATAAACCTATCTATTACTTTTTTATTACCCATAAAAACCAGAGCTCCAATTGCAGCTTCTCTAACATCAATAAAAGGATCATCTAATAATGCAAATAATTCATCTACAAATTCTTCTAAATAATTCCATCCAATTGCATTAGCAGCAATTTTTCTAACATTGCCAACTTCATCTTTAATAAACTTAGATAATAATCCCTTTGTCTTCTGATTAATAATACCTAATTTCCCGATAGCAAAGCAAATAGATTCTTTTATTAAAGGCTCATCACTATCTGAATATTTATCTATTATTTCATTAATATAAAGATAGTTACAATCTACCAATAAATTTATCAAAAAATAAACTATATCGGAGGACAATGTTCTATCTAATAAATAATTCTTAATAACAGATGCTATCTTTCTTCTATCTTTTATAAATAAATTATTTACAAAATCTTTTATCTCATTTTCTGAAATATATTGTAAAGTTTTATCAAGAACTTCAAAATCCATATAATCAACAAGAGCCTCAATTGCATACAACTTTATTTGTATATCATCCTCATCCATTGCATTTAATAAAATATGTTTAACATTTTCCTTATCAAATTGCTTCAGATAATCAGCATTATTTTTT
The DNA here is from genome assembly GCA_964384205.1 of uncultured bacterium. Taxonomy (GTDB): domain Bacteria; phylum JAGOEH01; class JAGOEH01; order JAGOEH01; family CAYLKS01; genus CAYLKS01. The sequence continues at coordinate 28,701 of CAYLKS010000036.1, forward strand.
TTGCCAATACGAATTAAAGATATTATTATCATTTCTTTAATAATATCATAAGCATCTTCAAATATCTTATAAAAATCATCAACAATCCTATCACATCCTAAAAATCCGAGCGCATCTATTGCAGAAAACATCAAAAAAGGATTATCTGAATATAAGAATTGTTTCAAAAAATCTACATAAGAACAATCTCCACACTTACCTAACGCATTTATAGCAGCAATCTTCAAAGCTTCTTCATCAGTCTTTTCTATCAATTTCTTTAATTCAGGAGCTACCTCATTTATTCCTAAATTCGCAAGCCCTTCTATTACAGCAAATACTATATTAGGATCATCATTATCAAGATACTTTAAAAGATATTGAGCATACTCCGGATTTTTAAATGAATTAATAATTTCTATTATAAATAATTTTATATGATTATTTTCTTTTTCCAAAGCCTCAACCAGTATATCAATAAAATTATCACCAATCTGCTTCAATATAGAAATAGCTAAATTCCTGACAAAAAAATCTCTATATTCAAGATAAGGTATAAGATACTCAACCACCTCCGGCATATATGTTTGAGCAAGAATAGAAGCAACTAAATCCTGATTAAATCTATTTTCATCCTCAAGAGCCTTAACCAACAATTTAATAACTTCCGGATTATCAGTAAAATTAGACAGCTCTTCTATTGTTTGTTCTCTTACTTTAGGTTCAGGAGATTTTAATTCTTCTTCTAAATACGAAATAATATCAGCATTTTCCATATTTTCATTCCTTCAAAGATTTAATCCCCTCTTCTTCCGATTCAAAAATTTCAAAAACCTTAGTTAATTGAGTTACCTCAAAAACTTCTCTAACATAAGATTGTAAATTAAATAAAGCAATTCTTCCCTGTTCTTTTCTAATTTTCTTTAAAATAGAAACCAATATAACCAATCCTGGACTACTAACAAAATCAACTTCAGAAAAATTCATTAAAAATATCTTTCCACCTTTTTCTAAAATATCATCAACTGTTTTATTAATCTTATCAGAAGCATTAATATCTAATCTTCCAGATAAATCCAAAATAAAAACACCATCTTTTTCTCTTACATTAACATTCATTTTTTGCTCCTTTTTTATTTTAAATCTATTTTTATAACTTCCCCACATTTACAATAAACAATAATATGCTCTATAATATCTCCTTTTTTAATAACTTCAATATGAGATCTTTTACCCTGTTCCCTTTCCTGTAAAATATGATCTTCAAAAATCTTCTTTTCTAAATTATCAGGTACTGAAGAATCAAAAGAATCAACAGGCACGGTCTCCTTCACTTCTTGATTAAGTAGATCAATCATCTCAGCTTTTATAACATTCTCATTAACTATACTTTTCTGCCTACTAATCTTGCCCGATTTTAAGAAATTCTCTAAATATTCAAAATCTTCTCTTTTCATTGAATTGCCTTTATTTGTTTTAAAAATAAATAGAAATAAATAAAATGTCAAGTTCTTTATTAAAATAATCAAAAATTTATTCTATTTTATAATAATCTCATCTGTAAAAATCCAGGCCTTTCCACCAGCTCCAATATGCCATTCAGGGCAATAATTAATATTCCTCGCTCTTATTAATAAAAATTTCACATTATCAAGATGCTTATCTATGCTAAAAGTATGGATAAAAGAACCTTCCTTATTCTCAGGGATTTTATTATCTATCGATTGTAATTTCTGTATATCCTTCCCATTCTGAGAATAAGCAATATCTATACTTTTAGGTAAAAATATCCAATTATCTATATCCTGTAAAAATCTCAAAGAAATTTCATTTATATTTCGTAAAGTATCAAATTCTATTTTAACATACATATCTTGAGCTTCAAAACCTTGAAAGGCTTTATTAAAAAAATGATTATCTCCTAATAAACCATCAAATAAACTATTATCATTATTTGTACCTGGATATTTTTTGCTATAGTTAAAATAAATATAAGCTATCTTCTGATTAATTCCTAAATGATTTATAAAATATAAATCTCCAATATCGAACTTATAGCCATTATAAGAAAAAAATAAACTAAGTTTTCCACTATCAGGTAAAATAATATTACCATTTATATATTTCTTCAATGATTTATTGTTAATTGAATATAGAAACTTAGCATTTTTTGCGCTTTCTAAATTAAAATGGAGTTTATTATCGATCTTTAATAAATTCACTTTTGGAACATAATCTGAAATAAAAAATGCTTTTTCTTTTACATCTTTATAATCTTTCTCTAAATTTATACTATCTTTTATTTCAATTTCTTTTAAATCAGACCAATTACTCCATTTTAAATCTTTATTTCTATATCTAATTCTAAAAAAATATTTACCCGGCACAATATTATGCTCTTTATATAAAATAAATTCATTAATTTTTTTATCTTTATTCCAATCAATAGGAGAAAAATTAGGAGGCCCATCATCATACATAACATTCATAATATCTTGTTTAACATCAAAAACAACTGGAACCCTTCTGCCAAAATCTAATAATTGATATTCAGCTGATATAATTTTATCTTCTCTTTTAGGAACTGATGCAATAAGTTTATAAGAATTTTCTATTTTTTTAATACCTTTTGCTTTAGGCTTATCCGGTTTTTTAGAATTAAATTCTAACACAAAATGATCTATCAATTTGTTATCAAATTTAACATAATCATTGCCAATTGAATATTCTTCAAATGTGCATTTACCGCTATCAAGATTTATATCTAATAAACCATATCCATATGCTACTATCATTTTACGCACTAAATCAAGATCCTGATTCTTATCAAATTTTTTAATATATTGCAATTCTGCACCAGAATTACCAATAATCATCCATCTCAATGGTGCATCAATTAGTTCCCCTATTTCATAATCATGTGTATGCCCATGTAAAACCAAATAAGGTTTATTCAATTTAATAAGTATAGGATAAACTTCATCTCTCATATAAGAAATTCCATCTGGTCTCAAATTTTCCACATACGCTGGATGATGACAGAAAGGAATAACAAATCCAACTTCTTTTGATGAATTTGCAAATTCTACCAATTTGTGAAGCCATTCTAATTGCTCTTTTGAATGAATATTTGAATTAATAGCAATAAATAACACCTTGCCAATCATAAAAGAATAATATTTTTCAGTTCTTTTTTCTAAAAATTTATTATATCCATCAATAAAAGAAGTATCAGAAACCAATGAAGGAAATTCATCATTTTTCATAATCTGATATAAATATATGATTTCACCTTCATGATTTCCTATACTAATCTGTGTCGGAATATATGGAGAAACACATTTCATTGGCTCAAAATATTCTCGCCAAAATTGTTCAATATTTCCACTGCCATTAGTAATAACATCTCCTAAATTCAACATTACATTAATATCATTTATATCTTGATATTTTTCAATAACCTTTTCCTTCAAAGCCAAAAGAACTTCTCTAAATTTTTCTGGATATGTTCTATTGTCTCCTACAATTGCTATTCTTATATGATTGCCTTTTTTTTCCACAGGTTGAGTTCTAAAAGAATATACATTTGATCTGGCTTTTCCAGATTGCACATAATAAAAATACTTCGTGTCTGGTTCTAAATCTTCTAATTTAACAAAATGCCAGACATATTTACCCCCAATTACTTCATTACTACCAGAAACAATATTAGTTAATGAATCCTTATTTTTACCAAATTTAACAAAAGAAGAATTATCTTTATTATATGTCCAACAAATATAAATTGAATTACTCGTAGGTGTTTGTAAATAAGGGTATAAAGTATCAATTGCATCTGTAATATTCTTTTTATTAATATAACCAACTAAATAAGCAGAAATATTCCAAAAATTTTGACCTTTTCTTGATTGATCTTCAACATCAAATCTAATCTGATGTTTTCCAGGCTTTAAAAAATAATCCATATCAAAAACCATTGGATAAACTTTATCACCAGGACACCAATTGCTTCTACTTAAATCTGAAGACCAAATATCACCCTCCCACTTAGCTGAAGTGGGATTTAACGCCCTAAACTGCTTATCACAATCATCTCGCCAGGGAATAAATCTTAAAACTTCTTTATTATCAATATAAATAACATTCATTTTCTTATTAAATTCATCACCTGTTGATACCCCACCATGCCCAGATGTGTAATATACCATTTTTATATCTTTTACATTATCAGGAATATTAATATCTACAATAGTAGAAGAATCTTCAAACTTTCTGTAATCAAAATATTTTCCTGTAGTATTAATCAATGAATAAATCCAATCAGGGTTTACAACATTATCATCTTTTATAAATAACAAACTAAAATCTAAAGACCAACCTGGATTAACCCAGGTATCTATCATCGCTTTAATAGTCCTTTTCCCTTTGAATAAAATAAATAAGTTGGTGATATCCTCTTCCCATTCTGCATATTCTGCCCATTTTTTCACACTTGGATGGGAAGGAATATTTTTCTTAATATATGGTAACCCTATACCAAATCCTGTCATAAATTTAAAAATTTCTATAGGCGGATTTTCTCCATTATCAATCCATATAGAACCAAACCTATCCCAGGGATCTCCTAAAGATTTTAATCTAACCTTTGCAATAACTTTATAAGAACCTTTTAAAACAGGAAAATTAACATCTTTTGATATAATACGCCCCTTATCTTCCTTTTTGATATTATTTACCCAATTCTTATTTCCAAAACTAATCTCTGAATTTTTAAAAATTTCAATTTTTATTGTATCATTTTGCCCATAAATCTGTAAAAACATAAATAATAACAAAATACAAATTTTTTTCATCTCTTCTCCTTTGTTAGTTTATTTATTGAATTAATATATTATACATATTTTTTTGGAATTTGTCAAATAATAACTATTCTAAAATTCTATAAAAAATTCTTAATTGACAATTTCTGCATAATGCTAAATAAAACATAAATTTAATATCCAGATAATATATAAATAATTTAACATAGCGCGGATTTGATATATTAGATTTAGATAATGATAGTAGACAAGAGATAGTAGGAGAAAAAAATATCAATCATCAATCCATCAAGAATAGTGATATTTAAGGTAACAGGATATAGAAATAAAATGTATTGGGAAAATTAAAATAGAATTTATATAACACATACAAGAGTCATTTCTATGGCTGTTTCAAACTCATTTATAGTGTTTCTTATAGTGTTCCTTAAAATTAATCCAAACAAGGGAAAATGCAGGAAGGAAATACTGGGAAAAATACTATCATTTTTCCATATTCTGAAATAATTATAATTAAAAATTTCTTTAAATTTTGATATTATATTTTGATATTATATATTATATTTTGATATTATATAAAGAGAGGGAAACCATCTCTATTCTCCAAATTTCTTTAAAAATAAACTTGATTTTTTGCTCTACTTTGCTATAATATTAAATACATACTAGAAGTGACAATAACAAACTCCAAAAAAATTAAAAGCCTAAGGAGTTTTTTTAATAATGACTCTTGGAGAGCCCCTAAAATATTTAAAAATTGGAAAATCTCCTCTTTATAAAATAACAAAAAAAGTCAGAATCTCTACTGTAAAAATTAAGATTGAAAAAATGACAAGATTATAAATTCGCATGGCTTTCAAGCAGGATTTAATAAAGAAAATAAAAATAATTTCTGAAAAAAGATGCAATTCACTTCT